>JAVCCE010000001.1 GCA_030765645.1 Candidatus Hinthialibacter antarcticus
ATGGATGGTCATCATTTTGATTACGAAAACGTATCCCGGCGCATCACAAATTGACAAACCAAATCAGGCATGGGTGCAACTCTGGGAGCGCCTGTGCATAAGGGACCGAAAGCCCGCACTAAAGCGAGCAGAGCATGTACCCATGCCACATGCAGCGAAATCTCAATTCAATTTATAAAAAAAATATCCAATTTACGGAAGAACCTCATTTTTATTATTTTGATTCTTCGTTCTGGACTCTTTTCACCATTTCCATTAGGTTTAAGACATCTTAACCTTAGGAAAAACCATGAAAACACTTCGCTTTGCTCTCGCCTTTTTGGTCAGTCTGTTCGTCATCGGTTGCGCGACGGCGCCTGTAACGCAAGCGCCGCGCGATCACGCTGGATACGTCTCGTTGTTTGACGGCTCCGGCCTGCAGCATTGGGACATCGTCGGCAGCCCGGCAGGCTGGACGGTCTTCGACAACGGCGTCCTGCACAGCGACGGCGGAAAAGGCGGCGATTGGATCCGCTCGAAAAAAGAATACAGCGATTTTATTCTGGAACTGGATTACAACATCTCCCAGGGCGGCAACAGCGGCGTCTTCATTCGCTGCGCGAAAACCGGGCGCTCATCCATGACCGGGATGGAATGCCAAATCTCTAACGAAAACCGCGACGACCTGCATTGCACCGCCGCGCTTTATCGCTACGTGGCGCCCAACCCGCGCCCTGACGAAACGCCGAATGTCTGGCATCATTATAAAATTTCGTGCATTGGCAAACACATCACCGTCGAGGTCGACGGACAAGTTTGCACCGACGTTTTTCTGGATGACGTCGAAGCCATCAAAGATAAGCCATTGCGCGGGTACATCGGCCTGCAAGATTCACACACCGGCCCTGGCAAATGGGTCAAGTTCCGAAACATTCGAATTCAAGAAGTTTAAGTCGCCGCTTGTCTTATTCGCTCTCGAATTCCAACTGTTTTTGTTTCTCGTCGCCCCAGAGGTAAGGCGTGATTTTTTGCAGATTGGGAGCAGAGCCAAGATAAGTGAAGATGACGCCCAGCGCGCCTGATGCGACCATCCCGTAACAGGCGCGTATGTATTTATACGCTTTGAATCCCTCGCCGCCCGGCTCCATGCCGTGGCTGAACGGCGTAATCAACGCAGGGAACTTCATCGAAAGCGCAATCAGAATGATCCCGCCGACTAAGGTCGCCATAGCGCCGAGCGCGTTGTAGCGTTTCCAGGTGAAGCCCATCAAAATCGCCATCACCATCGGCGGCGTTACCGCAGCGGTAAACGCCGCGTGAGCGTCATAAAGACTATTAAACGAATTAAACAATGGAACCAGACATATTCCGACGATGGCCGCCGCGACCGAAACATATCGAGCGCACGATAAATAGAAGCGGTCATCCCGGTTTTTCCAAAGATAGGGTTTGGCGATGTCATTGGTGAACACCACCGCGACGCCGTTGATTAAGGTATCCGCCGTCGACATTAATGCCGCCGTCAACGCCGCAATGATGAGACCGAACATTCCTGGAATTTGTGCAAATCGGCTGACCGCGTCTGACACGATAACGAAAACGTTTTCCTGGTTCGCGGGATCGTCTAATAATGGAAGGGAGCCTTGTTCATACAGTGCGCGGCCTATCCAACCAGCGCTGCAAACGGTTACGGCGGCAAGCGGCATCATAACCAACAAAATTACAATCATGGCTTTGCGTCCATCTTTCACGCTTCTTGCCGAAAGAAACCGAAGAATGATTCCTTGGTTCATAAACCAAAACGCGGCGGAATTGGCCATGCCGTCCTGCCAGAACACGCCTGCGGTGTTGAACCCGGCAGGCTCGGTCAATGGCATAAACGCGCGGCGTTGCTCGGCGGGCCATGCTTGCCAAAATGCGCTGAAGCCTCCACACATATCGATGCCGATTAACAGAATCGCGAACCCGGCGACCAACAACAGAACGCCCTGCGCCAGGTCGGTCATGATGACGGCGGTTTGTCCGCCAGCGGTTACATAAATCGCCGCAATCACGGCGACCACGACAACAATTGTCATCAAGTCCCATTGCAGAATGGGTTGCAGCGCGACGCCGATGGTCAAGAAGTTGTAGCCGATATAACCAATCATATAGACCAGAATAATGAATATCGCCGCCATCCGGCATCCGCTGCCGAAGCGCTTATCAAAATATTCGGGGACGGAAGCAACGCGGGAATAATAAATAACAGGCAGCCAGCCGAACATCCATAAAAAGAGCCACGGCCAATCATTCATGTAACTATGGGTTGCCGCAAATCCGTTCTCAAACGCCCGGTTGGAATATTTCACAAAACTGTAAGACCCCACCAGGGTTGCGATGCAACTCATGGCAATCAGCCACCACGAAAACCGCTGCCCGGCATAAAAAAAGTCTTTTGTGGTTTTTGTATATTTGCCGAAGTAACTTCCAAAAAGGAGAATCGCAAACAAGTAGATGGCGATAATGGCTAAATCTAATTCTGACCCCAATGAAGGCATAATAGAAATTTCCTTTTTATTTGGCGCTTAGCAGAAACTGGAACGACCCCTGGATCATGACATGCATCAGCACAGCGCTGATAACCAACACGATCCATTTGCGGCCTTCTGGAGATGAAGGGACGAGTGCTCCAGACCGGACCGCGCCCCAATAACCGGCGATCAAAACGATGCCGCCGCCGATGAATTGATACAGGAAAGGAAGAAGGGCTTCCATTTTGATGACTCTCCCCAAGAGAATTATTTTTCGAAAACGTAATTAAATTTATGCCGTCCAGATATTGTACGAAAAAAATAACGCTATTTTTAGGCTTCGCGCCGCATTGTGGATTTTCAGCCGCATCTCTACGCGACAAGCGGTTAATGTTCGTGTTAAAATAATCAACGACGCTTTACATCATTCATCAAACCAAGGAAACCTAAAATGTCAAAACTCACCATCGTTGCGAACATCACAGCCAACTCCGACAAAATCGACGGGGTCAAAGCCGAGTTAGAAAAACTGATCCCGACCACACGGGCCGAAGAAGGCTGCATTCAGTATGATCTTCATCAGGACAATGAAAACCCGGCCCACTTTCTGTTCTTTGAAAACTGGGAATCCCGCGAACTCTGGCAGGTCCACATGAATACCCCTCATCTGGCGGCGTTTTTGAAAGCAACTGAAGGCGCCATCGCTGATCTCACAATCAACGAAATGACTCAAATTGGCTGAACATTTCGCAAGCCGCGGCCCAATCGAGTCTATTACGAGGTACCCAAACGGTCAAAGAATACCATGAAACCAACGAACCGAATTCTCATTACGTTTTTCCTACTCTTCACGCCGATGTTCTCAAGCGCGGGCGACTATTTTCAGATCAAAGTCGTCGATCAAGAAACGGGGCGCGGAGTCCCGTTGATCGAAGTTAAGACCGTCAATGAGGTTCCATACTTCACCGACAGCAACGGCATCGTTGCGTTTAACGAACCCGGCCTGATGGACCAAGATGTGTTTTTTCATGTTTCAGGCCACGGGTATTCCTACCCCAAAGACGGCTTCGGCTATAGCGGACTGCGGTTGCACCCCACCGCCGGAGGCGAGGCGGTCATTAAAGTGAAGCGCGAAAACATCGCCGAGCGCCTTTACCGCATCACCGGGCAAGGCATCTACAGCGACAGCATAAAAACCGGCGCGCCCGTTCCTCTCGAACAGCCAGCCCTCAACAGCAAAGTTGTCGGGCAAGACTCGACCTTGGCGGCAATCTATAACGATAAGATATATTGGTTTTGGGGCGACACATCGCGGGCGGCGTATCCCCTCGGCAATTTCCGCACGACGGGCGCAACGTCGCGGCTTCCGAGCAATGGCGGACTCTCGCCTGAAGTCGGCGTCAATCTCAACTACTTTGAATCCGCAAGCGGTTTCACCCAAGAGATGTTTCCTGAGTTTAAAGAAAATTTGATTTGGATCGACGGTCTCCTAACCATCAATGACCATTCCGGCAAAGAACGCTTGATCTGCCACTACAGTCGCCTGGAAAGCATATCAAAACTGCTGGAGCACGGCCTCGCCGTATTTGACGACGACCGGGAAGCGTTCATCAAAATAAAAGAATTCAAACTTGATGAAACATGGCAGGCGCCGCGCTATCATCCCATTCGCGTCAAAGAAGACGGAGCGGACTATTTTTATTTTCCGGGTTGGTTCACCATGACGCGGGTGAAAGCAAATTACGGTTCGCTATTGGACGCATCACAATATGAAGCCTATACCTGCCTGGAGCCGGGCGCGTCTTATGACGGCGAAAATTCGCGCATCATCACAAAAGACAGCAAACCGCAATACGCATGGCGAAAAGCCGAGCCAACTGCAGGCTGGCATGAGAAAGAATGGGCCGATGCAGGCTTACTAAAGATTGACGACGCTCATTTTTTGCCCGTTGATATCAACAGCGGCGCCCCGGTTGGCATTCACGGCAGTTCAGTAAAATGGAACCCGTATCGAAAAAAGTGGGTACTGATCGGCGTGCAACAATTCGGGACATCCGTACTCGGCGAAGTGTGGTATTCTGAAGCCGACCATCCCACCGGGCCTTGGCGCAAGGCGGTCAAGATCGTCACTCACAACAACTATACGTTTTACAATCCCGTCCATCATGCGTTTTTCGATGAGCAAGACGGGCGTTTCATCTATTTTGAAGGAACCTATACCAAAACCTTCTCAGGCAACGACGTCGCCACCCCGCGCTATGACTATAACCAGATCATGTATCGCCTCGACCTAGACCGGGCCGATTTGAACCAAGCAAAACGCTAGGTTCTCGACGCAAAAACTAGAAACCTGTTGCACAAACAGTGCGTTTGTGGTATTCATCATAGGAGAGTAAAATTTATTCGATTTATTTTTGAACGACTCGTTCGCATTGGGGACTGAAGCAATGAGCATTTATGCTGACAAATACCGCAAATTCGTCGGGAAATACTGCGAAATCACCTGGGTAGAAACGACCGAAGAGTTAAAACCCGGCCAGCACAAACCCGAAAAGCACAAAGAAACCATCACAACCCGGGGAAAAGTAGAAGGACTCTACGAACCCAAGTTTGGGCGCGACTATCTCGACGTCTGTGATGACCGGGGCATCTACTTAGACTCAATCAAAGCCATTCACGAACTCGAAGCCGAAGAGTCAACCGTTTGACCTTCCGTTACGCTAGCGCCTTCACATTCATCATCTGACCACAAGCCGCCGTCACGCATAAAATTCTTGGATTTTCGTGATGACGTAATCTTTCATCTCGTCCGTCAATTCGGGGTATATGGGCAACGCAATGGTATACGCTGCGGCGTGTTCACTGTTGGGAAACGCGCCCGCTTGATAACCCAGATACTTGAAGCATTCCTGCTGATGAAACGCCGCCGGATAATAGACCTCGTTGCCGATATCATTCTCAGACAAGAAAGCCCTCAATTCATCTCTGCGTCCAGGCAGGCGGAGAACGTATTGATTATAAATATGGTATTCACGCTGATATGCGATTTGAGGTTTTTTGACCGTATCTACAGCCAAATTCACATCGTAGTATTCCGCGTTCTTCTGGCGCATTGCGTGCCACGAGTCCAGATGTGGAAGTTTGACTAACAACACCGCCGCCTGAATCGGGTCTAACCGGAAGTTACCGCCCACCATTGAATGGTAATACTTCGGGCTTGCGCCGTGATTGCGCAACTTCGCGATTTTTTCCGCCAAGGCGGCGTCGCTGGTCACCACCATGCCGCCGTCGCCGATCCCGCCCAAATTTTTACTGGGGAAGAACGAGAAGCACCCGACCGTTCCCATGGCCCCGGCTTTCGTCACGCCAGTTTGGGAAGGATAGCGCGCCCCAATCGCCTGCGCCGCGTCTTCAACAATAGCAAGCCCATAGTGGTTCGCGATTTCGATGATGGGGCCCATGTCCGCGCATTGTCCATAAAGATGAACGGGAATGATCGCCTTGACGGAACCAATTTCTTCTTGTGAAGCCGAAGCGAACCACGCCTTCAATGCTTGCGGGCAAATGTTGTAGGTATCCGGGTCAATGTCAATAAAAACCGGGGTCGCGCCCAGTCGCGTAACCACTCCAGCGGTCGCAAAAAATGAGTACGGCGTGGTGATAACGCGGCAGCCCGGGCCAACATCTAACGCCATCAGCGCGACCAACAGCGCATCGGTCCCCGATGAGACGCCGATACCGTGCTTGGCCCCCACATAGGCGGCAACTTCTTGCTCGAGTTCTTCTATCTTAGGCCCCATGATGTAGCGCGTTGAGTCAACCACTTCCAATACAGCGTCCTTGACGTCTTGCTCAATGGTTTTAAGTTGCGCGTTCAAATCTAGTAGGGGCACTTTCATGTTGGTTCTCCGGTTTTTGGTGCGTATCGTCAAAAATTTTTATGCAAGAATACGCATAGACGGCGTCTGTTCTTTGATTTTCTTACGATAGGGTTTGATTGAAATGCATTCAATGACTTCATTCAGATTTTGCTAATTTTTCCATAGCGGTCTGGCGTCACACAACGCCTACCGACAAAAAAAGGGGCTTCGCAGCCCCTTTGATTGGTTCGTTCAATAAACAAGCGTTTATTCAAACTGAATTAGATTCACATATTCTTCGATGGTTCCGTCTTGCAAACAACATTCGATCACCTTGCGGCCCATCGGGTGCAAGTCTTTCTCATCGAGATACGGCGTCAATTCACGCTTAAAGAATTCTCTTAGAATTTTTGCGCCGCCGTCATAGCCTTCGAGTTTAACTTCCGGCTGGGTTTCAACTTGAAGGAACCAGTGAGAAATCTGCGTCCCTTCAATCTGCATCGAGTTGAGCGTGTAGCCTAACAACGGGCATCGCGCCGGAATCAATTGGTCAGGACGGAACTTGGCGCCGCCTCGACGCGCCATGTATTCACGCGCCAGCCATTGCGCCATAAAGCCGACTTTCCAGGCGCCGACGTGTTGGTTGGGCGAGATGGTGTAGCGCGTATCGGGCGTGTTGAGAATCTGCTCGAGTAACAGATTGGCCTGATCGACGCGGCGCCCGGTGGCGAACGGCCAATAGGAACCAACGCCCTCGCTGGTCATGCCTTCGCTGTCGGTAATGCTGGGGTTCGAGAACCCGCGCGGCGCCACCATGCGCCACAACCACGCCAACGAGGGCGGCATGTAATGAAGCAAGCCAAAGATTCCGTACGATGGCTTATCAATCGTGCACGGCGGGGTGCGGATTCCAAAACTGCGCACGTCTACCTCGACTGGTTCATCCACAACCTTGGGGATCAACCGCCTCGGCAAAATCACACGCGGGTTCGGACACGGCTTGCCCGGCTCGTCTTCCGTGTGTTCCCATATCAGGCATGTGGCGCCGGGGACGCCCTGGATATTCAAAAAGATGATCGGCTCTTTGGGGTGAATGGTCAGCGTCTCATAGTCGGGGTCGGTGCCGTAATGTTCGATGTGGTTGATGCGCAAAAACCAGGCGGCTTCTGCGTCGGTGACCACCAACTTGCGCTTGTCTTGTTGCAAGGTCGGGTGGCAGAGCGCCATGTCGTCAGTGACGGGGCGCAATTCGCAGGTCTGCCCCATCGCCAGATGGCGGCGTTCGCCATGCACCACATTCTCGCCGAGCAACAAGCGCCCGTCCGGCTCGCGGTGTACGTGCTCAAGCATCTCACTCTTACCGCCGCCGCTGGCGCCTTCGTGCATGATGGTGACAACATTGTCGTAGGGCGTTATCACCTGAACGCTGGAACCGTGCGCGGTCAACCAGCCTTCGGATTCGCCGATCGAAAGCAGGATTCCATACACGCCTTTTTTCGCGCTGGGGCCGGGGTAGAGGTTTAACGCAAATATCTCATGGATGCCTTCGCTGCGGTTGTGTACAACCACCTGCTTGCCGTCGCAATGGGTGTGACGAAACGGCGGGGCCAAATAAATAATCGCGCGGGGATTAAAATCGTCCGGGATGTCGTCGCGGGGAATCATGCCCTGCAAATCAGCCAGCGCCGCCGCAAAAAACGCCGCATTCACCGGCGCAATTAATAGCGCATCATACCCAAGTTCGCTGCCGCCCGCGCAGAAGGGCAACACCATCAACTCTTGATGGCCCAACCAAGCCAAGACCTCGTTTTTCAATTCAGGAAACGGCTGGTCAAAGCGTTCGGAGTAGCGCGTTTTGTCGGAAGGATCGTCATCGGCGACCACCATGCAATCGGGGTCGCGGCGCCGCATATAGGCTTCGGTATAATTCACGGCCAGCCCGTTTTTGCATCGCACCACCTGGGCTTCGAGCACGCGATCTTTGCCCGCGACATCATAGACGACGTCATAAATTTCTTTTTGGCCGCCCATCGCCAGTTCAATTAGAGATTCCCGGCTCGAAGGCAACAATACCGCAGGCGCTTTTTCCAATACGGCCTTTAAGTCGTCAGAAACTGCAATGCGCTCCAGCGCATCCAATGATTTCACTGCCACAATAAGTTCTCCTGTCGTTTAACCAGACTCATTCACATTATTAACGCCCTGCACTGCGCACAAAATCCTAGCGTGCTGACGGCAAGGCGACGAAACCGGTTCAATAAGCGATGATGAAATTGTAAGTATGGGCCCGAACCAGACTTGGAGGTATACAGTATAATTCTATTTAAATTTCTGAGTAGTTTTTGAGAATTCGCCTCTGATTATATTACAGTTTGAGCGCCGCTTTGCATTGGGCCGCAGTCACGCCGCGCAGAAACACCGTCTTATTGCGCGCGGTTTCGCCGCGAACAATCTCGATGTTGCTTTTTGATATCTTAAGCGTTTTTGCGAGCAGTTGAATGAGTTCCTGGTTCGCCTGTCCATCGACGGGCGCCGCCTGCAGGGCGATTTTCACTTCGCTTCCAATCACGCCCTGCACTTTCGACTGAGAAGACCGGGGCGCAACCCGGACACTTAAAACCACTCCATCGGGCTGTTCATGTAAGTAAGCTGGACTCATAAGCCTGCTCCACTAAATCTTGCCGTCCCGGCAAGAGGATTGGCAAGGCTTCGATGACCATTTCTTTGATATGCGCCCCGCGATTTTGCGCGAGCACCTTGCGCCCGAATTCACGCAAACCGACCAATTTGACCGACCGGACAATCTCTTTAACAATGGGGATGGCGTAGGGCGCCATCGAAAAACGCTCAATGCCCAACGCAAGCAACACTAAGACGCAAATCGGGTCGCTGGCCATCTCGCCGCAGACTTCGACCGGAATCTGTTCCTCATCGCCCGCTTCGGCCACCATGGCGATCATGCGCAACACCGCCGGATGCAACGGCTCATACAAACGCGAAATTTTTTCGTTGCCGCGGTCAACCGCCAGCGTGTATTGTATCAAGTCATTGGTGCCGATGCTGAAAAATTTAAGAATCCTGGCTAGTTCACGCGACACCATCACCGCCGAGGGCACCTCGATCATGCAGCCGACCGGGATGTCTTCATCAAAGGGGACCCCTTCGGCGCGCATCTCGTCTTTGACGGCGTCCATCACCTCATTGGCCGCCGTCAGTTCGCCGATGCCGGAAATAAGCGGATACATCACTCGCAAATTCTTGTGGACGCTGGCCCGCAAAATAGCGCGCAATTGCGTACGGAACAGCTCGCGGTTCTCCAATGAAAAACGAATCGCGCGGCACCCCAGATACGGGTTCAACTCGTTCGGTGTATTGAGCGAATGGGCGAATTTGTCGCCGCCGATGTCAAGCGTACGAATCACCACCGGATGCGGCGCCAGAGTTTCGGCGACCTGCAAATAATTTTCGTACTGCTCTTCTTCCGTCGGGATGGTGACCCGGTTCAGGAAGAGATATTCCGTACGGAACAAGCCGACGCCCATCGCGCCGTATTTATCAATCGTCTCAACTTCAGACGCGAATTCAATATTGGCGGCCAGATCAATCACGTGACCGTCCAGCGTGACCGGCGGCAAGTTTCTGATGCCCAATAAACTCGACTGGCGCACCCTGAACTGGTCTTGGCGAACATGAAAGGCTTTCAGGTCGTCTTCGTTGGGCGAGATGATAATTTTACCGGCGCCGCCGTCGACAATAATCAAGTCATTCTCTTGAACAAAGCGGGTGATGTCGGGCACGCCCACCACAGCGGGAATCTCAAGCGCCCGCGCAAGAATGGTGGTATGCGAGGTCTTGCCGCCGGCTTCGGTGACAAAACCCAGCACTGTCTCGGAGCGCATCGACGCCGTGTCGGACGGCGCCAGCTCTTTGGCGACAATGACGGATTCTTCGCTGATATCTTCGAGCGACTGGGTGGTAACGCCGCGCAGATTGTTCATCACCCGGCGGCAAATGTCTTCGACGTCTTTGAAGCGCTCGCGAAACAAATCGGGCAAATCAGCGTAGCGCAGTTCTGATTCTCTCACGACGCATGACAACGCATATTCGGCGCCATAACGGTTTTCACGAATGAGTTCTTTCACGCGGTCGACCAACATGCGGTCATTGAGCAGCATGACGTGCATCGACAGAACTTCAATCAGAGATTTATCTTCTCCCCGCTCTTGCACCCGTTGCCCAAGCGCTTCGATCTGACTGCGGGTTTTGTTGAGCGCGGCCTCGAACCGTTGCACTTCGTTCTCGACGTTAGACGCATGTACGACAGATTCGCCCACGTCTAAACTAGAGACCTGGAAGAGACGAACATGACCAATCGCGACGCCGGATGAGACGCCGAGACCAGTGAGTTCAGTCCTCTCCGAACTTTTCGAGAATGAGTTTTTCAATCGCCTGAACCGCTTCCTCTGCGTCCGGCCCTTCGGCGCGAACTTGGATTTGGCTGCCTTGTTCCGCTGCGAGCGTCAACACGCCCATGATGCTTTTTGCGTCGGCGTCGATTCCATCTTTTTCAATGGTGACTTCACAGTCTAACCGCGTAATGGATTGAACCAGCAACATGGCCGGACGGGCGTGCAGCCCCAACACGTTCAAAATGGTAAATGAGCCTTCGCTGTAGTTGGGTTTATTCATCTAATTAACGCCCTTCCACCTTGCTCATAATCTTGATGAGCCGTTCGTCAAACTCACGCGCCATGTGCACGCCGGATTGTTTTAATTTCATGTCCAAGACGGCGACTTCGACGATGGTGCCGATGTTGCGCCCCGGCTTGATCGGCAAGTGATAGATGGGAATCTCAATGCCGAGAATTTTGGTGGCACGGTCTTCGATGCCAAGACGCTCATAATCTTTTTTTGCGTCCCATCCCTCTAAATTGACCACCATGTCGATCTGTTTTTGATGGCGGACCGCGCGGGGGCCGTACATGCGGCTGACGTCGATGATGCCGATGCCGCGAATTTCCATGTGAAACGGCACTGGCGCCTTGCCGCTGCCAACCAGATGCGACAAATGGGCGGTACGAATCAACACCAGATCATCAGCAACGAAGGTGTGCCCCTTGGACAGCAGCTCGAGGGCGCACTCGCTTTTGCCAATCGAACTCGGCCCGATAATCAACACGCCCAGGTTGAATATATCCATCATCACGCCGCGTTTGACCACATAGGGGCTGAGTTCCAGGTTGAGGTGGTCCCACAAGCGTTTGATAAAGCTGGTCGAATGATGACTTGAAAGCAGCAGCGTCACTTTATGGCGCGCCGCGAGTTGCACAATTTCGTCCGTTGCGGCGACATCATTGGTGACCACCACGCAGGGCGGATGCGAAGCGAAAATGCGCTCGAGATGGGCCGACAATTTCGCTTTATCGGCGCTATTCTCGATGTAGGTCATTTCGCCCGAGCCGAGAATCTGCACGCGTTCCGGCTGCCATTTATCGAAAAAGCCAGAGAGTTCCAACGCAGGCCGATTGAGTTCCGCCCGGATAATGACCCGGTCGAGGCCTTCTTCGCCTCCCGCCACCTTGAGATCAAGGTCGTGAAACTCTAACAAGCGACGCACCGAAATCGGTTTCGGCGTCATTACGCGTTCTGAAGTCATGACGGTCCTTATGATTGGTTTTCGTTCACTTTAAATAGTACGCTATAGAGTCCGTCTGCGTCTTCAGATTTCATCAATTCTTCACGCACGGCGGCTTTGCTTAAAAAGCGCGTCAATAGCGACATCACCTTCAAGTGTTGACCGGGCGCGGTGCGCGGCGCCAGGATCAAAAAGAAAACATAAACCGGTTCGCGGTCGAGCGCATCAAAGTCGATGCCTTCTTTCGAGACGCCGCAAGCGATATAGATCTCTTTGACTTCGGCGCATTTGGCGTGTGGAAGCGCGACGCCGTGACCGATGCCGGTGCTGCCCACTTCTTCGCGCTCGATCAGCGCTTCATAAATCGCGTCGCGATGAGAAAGCCGCTTCACCGACACGAGTAGTTCAACCAGTTCAGATAGCACCTCGTCTTTGGTTTTACTTTGCAAAGGCGCTTTGATGCAGTGAGGCGAGATTAGGTCCATCAAATTCATATAACACCACCCATTGGGTTGCTTATCAACGCTTATTTTATCGAACCAACAGCTCACGCCGCCCGGTTCGGACTGGTTTCGTTGAGCAGATTTACTTCGGGCGTTGCAAAACGCCGCTGGACTGTATTATACATGCCGCGTTCAGAAACTAGAGAGCGCCGCTTTGGGGCGCCGTTTTTATCGTAAACGGTTTATGATCCCCTGGAGTCTAATTTTGGGGAGCCAAACCGGGATGGCGCTTGAAACCACTCAACGCCGCATTCAAAAACACGCCCTGCCGCTGGCGCTGATCGCGCTGCCGATATTGGCGTTTCATTGGAAAATCTGGGCGCTGGGCTGGTGGATCACTGGCGGCGACTTGATAAACCAATTCGTCCCTTGGCGCGAATTCGCCCTGCAAGAAATCCGCGAGGGGCGTTTTCCCTTCTGGAACCCGTACGTATTTTGCGGCGCCCCGTTTGCAGCCAACATCCAAACCGCGCTGTTTTATCCTGAAAACCTGCTTCATTTTTTCTTTTCTACCGAATCGGTCTACTCGCTGTCGTTAGTCATTCATCAAATGATGGCTGGCCTGGCGATGTACGGTTTTCTCTATTCCATCACCAAAAACCGCGCAGCAGCCGCCTTTGGCGCCGTAGTTTACGCCTGGTCAGGCTTTTATATCACCCACGGTCATGACGGTCACCTTATACACTTACGTGCTTATGCTTGGATTCCTTTCACCTTATGGGCGCAAGCGGCAGGCAGCGCGCAATGGAGCCTCAAGCGCTCGGCACTGTTGGCGGCCTGTCTCGCCATGATGTTTTACGCAGGGCATACACAGATTCCGTTATATATTTTTTATTTGCTGATGGCGCGGGCGCTTTGGCAAAGCCTGTGGGCGTGGCGCGGCGGCGCTGGTTGGAAACAACTCGCCAGCGCTCCCGCCTGGACGCTGTTCAGCCTGGCGTTGGCTGTTCTTTTGGCGGCGCTGGTATTGGTCCCGTTGGCGCAATTGTCTCAACATACTGCAGGCCGGGCGGGCGGCGCAGACTATGGCTTCGCGGTCAGCGACTCGATGCCGCCGTCGTTTCTCGCCGCCATGATCGCCCCGTTGGCGTTTGGCGACCCGACCGCCCCCGTCCGTGAAGCCAATTTCTGGCTCACCAAGACCGGATACCATGAATTATGCGGTTATACCGGGCTGCTGGCGTTGATTGCCGCCCTGCTGGCGGGAGTTCCAAGCGCCAAAAACGCAGCCAACCGCAACATCAATATTGAATGCGGCTTCTTTGCGCTCATTGGCGGGCTGGGGCTGTTTTTTGCTTTGGGAGAATACAATCCGCTCTATCCGCTTCTCTATTACGGCCTACCGGGGTGGAGTTATTTTCGCGTCCCGGCGCGGTTGGTGATGATTTTCATTATTGGCGTCTCGGTCTGCTCCAGTGTGGGGCTTTCGCGCTGGATGGAAACCGACCGGAAAATATTAACCCAATCGCTGGCGGTGAAATGCGCAGCCATTTTTTCACTACTGCTCTGCATCACCTATATATTGGTTCTGCTCTCAAAACCCGCGATATTGGTCGCGCTGCGTGAATACGAAATCGACCAGACCGTATTCAACCTCAAACTTTGGACCGCCGACCGCCGCGCCATTAGTGCGCGCCTGCCCGAGATTTTGTTTGAAACCCGCTATGCCTACCTGATGAGTTCGCTCTCAGTGGCGAATTTGTGGATGTTGTTCGGCTGGGGCAGCCTGGCGCTCATCAAGCGAAGCAAAAACAGCATATTACGCTATGCGCCTCTATTGGTGCTGTTGGCTGATTTGCTCTTTTTTTCATCCCGGTTTGTCCCGACCCAGTCACAACAAACATGGCGTGAAACCTACTTCCCTGAGACCGAAATCACCGCCGCAATCTCTCAATCGGCCCGGCAGGGGCGCGTTTTGCTATTGGATGACGCCGTTGGATACCCTGGCACAGACGCACACCCCGAACTGCGCCCCAACCGATTGATGCGGTATGGCATTCACTCCGTACGCGGCTATGATCCGCTGATTCTGCGCCGCTTCGCCCGATATGTGAACCGCGCTTACGGCAACCCGCCCGATGCGCCGCAGGGAGGCTTGTTGTTTTTCCCGGCGCTTCCAAACCCGCAGGTTCTCGAAGACTGCAACGTCCACTCATTCGTGACCGCGCAGCCTCCCCCAACGGCCCCGGCCCCATTATGGAGCACAGGCCGCTCGCCGCTGAAAATCTATTCTGCAACGGGCAACCATGAATTTCGTTTGGAAACTCCGTCTAGTGACATGGAAATTCAAATCGTTAAACAAACGCCGTCTATGGTCGTGCTTAACGTACAGACTCCAACGCCAAACCGTCTCATCTGGTCTCAGGTGTATTACCCAAATTGGAAAGCCAAAATTGGAGAGACGTACACCCCTATCGAACCGTATAAAGAGACCTGGATTTCGATACCCATCCCAAATGGGCCAAGTCTCATAACAATTCAATATGATGCGTCTGGTTTTAAGGCAGGCATAGTAATTACAGCAACAACCCTCACTTTAACGATATTGGGGCTTTTTTTCTCACGTTTGAAACGGCGAAACAGATAGACGCCTCATAACACCAAAATTAGAAAATCTTTTCTTATGGTTTGCAATTTTATAAGAAAACATGATAATTTTTGTTATATTAGATTAATATATTTGATGAATCTGCAACAAAATAGTCGTTAAATATATAGACAACTTATATCAATGATGATTAAAGTGATATACTCTTTTTGGTGTGTGTAACGCTAAGAACCGAATATCCATACAAACTGAAAGACCGATGGAACCACAACAAGACGTTATTCCGTTTCCAACATCTGAATCAGAACTCTTGAGTTTGATTCAAAAGTCTGTTCTTGAAGAACTCACCCGAAAAGTGGGCCACGAAATCAATAACCAGTTGACGGGGATTTTTGGTTATCTTTCACTCGCGCAAGTAAAATCAAAAACGCCCGCGAAAGTACAAGATTATATTGAACGGATCCATCAATGTTGCGAAACCTCACAAATACTCATTAACAACGTCTTTCTTTTTAGCGATAAAATCGGTCAAACCAAACTGACCACTCTCATCGAAGAAGCCAATGCCGTCTCTCAACTCTTGTTTAAAACTGACCACGCATTCGAACATGAGATCGAGTTAAAGTCAGATGACATTATCTTTCCCCATGCGGGTTTTAAGGTATTGTTGCATTTCTTTTTACAATTAATTCGCAATGCGACCCCCGAAGGCGGAACCGTCGTAACCAAGGTGCACGAACCAGACCCGCAAGAAAACGGCGACGATGCGCATTGGGTTTTGATCGACATTCATGGTCAAACCAACCCGGAGCCTCACCCCAAAATGATTGACGAGAAATTGGCGGAATGTTGTTTTTGTCAAGCAGTCAGCATTAAAGCCGCAAAATTACTGGTCGAGATTTGGGGCGGCAAGACAGTCCTCCATCATGATAATCCTGAAATGCCGATCGTACGCTTGACACTGCCAACTTCGCCGTTGAATTCTTCGCCATTTGCGCCGGCCCATACACCCCGTGAAAAACGGCCGCTTTCCGGTGCGTCGCCAAAAATTCTACTTCTGGAAGATCAAGACGCCATCTGCCAATTCATCCATGAGATGTTGCAAGATGAAGGCTTTGAATCCGTCGTTTTTAAAAGCGGCCACCAATTAGACAGTGCGCTGCCCCGGCTTGATCTTGATTCGTTTCAATTATTTTTGCTCGACATTTTTGTTCCAGGCTCATCGGGGCTAGAATTAGCCATGAGAATTCGTCAACGCAAACCCGACGCGAAGTTATTGTTCTATAGCGCATTGACAAATCTGGATACGGTTGAAAAATTGTTCCCTATAAGCTCGACGACGATCTTTATGCCTAAGCCGTTCAAAAAAGAAGAATTAATATCCAACATCCATGAAATGTTGGAAGTGGAATCGGTGTAATGAATATTATTCAAGAATGGCCCGACGACCCTCATTCGCTTCTGTTGAATGAAGACGGCCCCAAAATTTATTATTACATTGAAGTTTCGGCGAACTCCTGCACCAATTTCTTAAATTCAATTAAGAAAAAAGGAGAAGTCGATGAAGCCTTTATCGACCGTTGGATGGACCGGGTCAAAGCCAACCATCGCATCGCGGGCGAGCTTCGCTTTCGGCTCAAAACCGCTGACAACCGCATTCAGCAGCGAAAAAAAAGCAATTTCTCTTACCGTCGTCTTTTGACCGCGCTGCGCACCCAAGGCATTGAAGACAATAACTCGCTTATTTTTCAGTTACTCGAACGGGCCGACTCAGACGATTTCCCCGCTGACATCGTAGCGTTCGCTCAAGACCTGTTTCCCGATTTGCGCGATTCGATGACAGGACGCATCGAAATACTGGGCTGCTGGGAAGTTATCTTAGACGCCGCCCGCAAGGTATTAGTGGAACGGCTGGTCATCCTCAGCCACAAACTCACCGAAGTCGCGATTCAACTGCAAGAAGATGAAAGCATCGAAAAAGTTCGCGCTCTTTTGTCTGAGTTTCAAGTGATGATGCCCCGCACCGTCGATCTTGGAGAACTGCCCACCGACCCGATGGAACTGAAGGCGATTTTGGACGAGGGCATCGCTGAGTTAGACACAATCCGCGTAAATCTTCATGCCCTCAATGAGCATCAAGACACGCTGGAGAAAGTCAAAACCCAATTAGACGATCAATTATCCACCGCTGAAAATAGCGGTTCCGATGATACGACCGTTGTCCGTCGTCGCGACGGCGGAACCGGCCCTGGCCCGAGCCGCATGGTCTTCAACAAAAAAAAATTCTAAGCCTCCAATATCAGTTTGCCAATCCAAACTCAACATTTTAGTATTGACATTAAAAATAATTTAGATATTCTACCAACTTAGTATACATATTCGGTTTCGACCGAAACTCTCATAACGAGTGGCAGAGGGACTGGCCCGATGAAGCCACGGCAACCGCCTACCTAGTAGGAAATGGTGCCAAATCCTGCGGCAATGTTCATTGAATATTGTCGGGAGATGAGACGAGGACGCTTTGTCTATTGCTGCCTCTTCAATTCTCAAAGAGGCTTTTTTGTATCCTCTTTGAGAAATATCCCTCCCTACCCCTCGTTATGAAATTTTATCAGGCGGATTACGCATGTCTCATTCAGACGCAAAACGGGAAACGCTCGACTTTCGCGGCGTTCAATGCCCATACAACTACGTAAAAACCAAACTCTATATGGAAGATATGGAAATGAACGAAGTCGTCGAAGTCATTGTCGATGAAGGCGAGCCTTCGCGCCATGTCCCCAAGAGCCTCCAAGAAGATGGCCAGACCATCCTTGAGTCTTCCACCGACGCCGACGGGCGCGCCCATTTTGTCGTTCAAAAAACAGCGGAGTATTAAGAGCGGTTCAAGGAGAGACATTGATGAGTTTTGTCAAATGCTTGCGGTGTAAACAGTGCGGCAGAGAGTATCCCATCCAACCGCTCTATGTCTGTGAAGACGATTTCGGCGGGCTGGAGGTCGTGTACGACTATGACGCCATCCGCGCATCATTGAGCCGCGAAACCATTGAGCGCCGCCCCGGCAACGTCTGGCGCTATCGTGAACTTCTGCCCGTCGAAGGAAAACCGCTGACCGGCGAGCATTCAGGCTGGACGCCGCTGATTCGCGCTGAAAACCTCGCCCGCGAGTTGGGCGTACGCGAGTTGTACCTCAAAGACGACTCAGTCAACCGCCCTTCGCTTTCTTATAAAGACCGCGTGGTTGCGGTCGCGTTATCGAAAGCGGTTGAGTTTGGCTTTGACACAATCGGCTGCGCATCGACCGGCAATCTCGCCAACGCCGTCGCCTCTCATGGCGCGCGCGCAGGGCTGAAACGGTATATCTTCATCCCGGCGGACATCGAACCGGGCAAGATTTTAGGCTCGCTGATATTCGACGCGAATATCGTTTTGGTGCGCGGCAACTATGACGACGTGAACCGCCTGTGCGCTGAGGTCGGCGACAAATTCGGCTGGGCGTTTGTGAATGTAAACCTGCGCCCTTATTACACCGAAGGCGCCAAGACGCACGGCTTTGAAATTGCCGAACAACTAGGCTGGCGTTTTCCGGGCAGCGTCGTGCTTCCCGTCGCGGGCGGCACCATCCTGCCGAAAGTCGCGCGTGCGTTTGAGGAACTACAAACGCTTGGCTTCGTCGATGACGAACTACCGCGCATGTACGCCGCGCAGGCGTCTGGATGCAACCCGGTTTCGGAAGCGTTTAAAACCAACGCAGATTCTATCAACCCCAAAAAGCCGGATACGATTGCGAAATCAATCGCGATCGGCAACCCCGCCGACGGCTATGACGTGCTCGATATTTTGCGTAACACCAACGGCGCCGCCGACGACGCCAGCGATGACGAAATCATCGACGCCATCAAACTCTTGGCGCGTACAGAAGGCCTGTTCACCGAACCCGCAGGCGGCGCGACATTGGCGGTTGCGAAGAAGTTGATTCGCGACGGCAAGATTGACCCCGATCAGCCAATTGTGATTTGTATCACTGGCAACGGCTACAAAGTGCGCGAGGCGGTCGAAGGCAAAGCGGGCGCAGGGCGCTTGATTGACGCCAACCTGGGTTCGTTCGAAGACGCGTATAGCGACGTGTTACCGAAGCAGTGCGCAACGGTTTGAACAGCAGGAATAGAATTAGAAATACAGAAATGGCACATAATCAAGAATACCTCGGGGTTGGGTTCTGCTTGTCTCCGTCGCGACTTATTGTCGCTGACTACGAAAGCCGCTCCACCCAATCCCCTGCGGTATTCTCTAAATGAACCACAGCCTTAGGAGAAGATCATGGCAGTTCAAGTACGTATTCCCACGCCATTGCAAAAAATCACCGGCAACCAGGCAGTGGTTCAAGCAGAAGCCGCTACCATATTGGCATTGATTGACGATCTCGAAGTCAACCATCCCGGCATCAAAAGCCGCTTGTGCGATGATAATGGAAAGTTACGCCGCTTCGTGAATTTTTATGTGAATGACGAAGATATCCGTTTTCAGCAGAACGAACGGACCGCGTTGAAAGACGGCGATGAGGTTTCGATCATCCCCGCCATCGCGGGAGGATGAATCAGGATAAACAACGTCGGGCTTGGGTACGTCTCTGTTCGCTTCAGTGCGGGCTTTCAGGCCCTTTTGCACAGGCGCTCACAGAGACGCCCCCAAGCCCTATGCGCAATGCAACATGCCGTATAATTAGACATTTGTAGGGTGGGTTCTTAACCCACCATGACTGCCAAACGAGAAAAGAAAATGGTTGAATTTACTGACGAACAAATTACGCGATATAGCCGCCACATCATCCTGCCCAAGGTCGGCGGCAAAGGCCAGAAGAAACTGCTCGACAGCAAAGCGCTGGTGATCGGCGCGGGCGGGCTAGGTTCACCGTCGGCGTATTACCTCGCAGCAGCGGGCGTGGGAACCATCGGCATCGTTGATGACGACGTAGTAGACATTTCAAACCTGCAGCGCCAGATTCTCCACTCGACGCCCGAAGTCGGCGTCGCAAAGACGGAATCCGCCGCGCAAAAACTGACGAAGTTGAATCCAGACGTCAACATCATTCAGCATAATTTTCGTTTGAACTCAACCAATATTCTCGACCTGATCAAAGGGTATGACGTGGTGCTCGACGGGACGGATAATTTCCCCACGCGGTTTTTGATTAACGACGCCTGCGTGATGGCGAAGCGCCCGTTGATTCATGCGGGCATCTTTCGCTTTGAAGGCCAGATCATCACGATTAAACCGTTTGAAGGACCCTGCTACCGCTGCCTGTTTCCTGAACCGCCGCCAGCGGGCTTGGTGCCGAGTTGCCATGAAGCGGGCGTGTTGGGCTGCATCGCGGGGGTGATGGGGACCATCCAGGCGACCGAAGCGATCAAGGTCTTGTTGGATTTAGGCGAACCGCTGATCGGCAAACTGCTGACTTTCGACGCGCTGGAGATGAATTTCCGCAAGGTGTCGGTTCCACGCGACAAAGACTGCCCCATCTGCAGCGACCACCCGACGATTACCAAACTCATCGACTATGAAGAAAGTTGCGAACTCGCAAAACCGTAGGAGTGAATTTACTCAATTGCGTTGCTAAATCCGAGGTAGGGTGGGCTCGCGCAGCAGCCCACCGGATATTGTGTCAATGTTGCATGGTGGGCTAAATTGCTTTGCAATTTGAGCCCACCCTACCAGGCTTGTAGGTATCCATTATGAAAAAAACTTCGACCTCACGCTTTGACGTTGCTGAACACCTTCGCACGCCTGAAGAAATGGCGGCGTATTTAGAAGTTTGCTTTGAAGAAGCCAACGGCGACGCCGCGTTCATCGCAAAAGCGTTGGGCGATATTGCCCGCGCGAAAGGCATGTCGCAAGTCGCCCGCGACGCTGGTCTTTCTCGCGAAAGCCTCTACAAAGCGCTTTCAGGCGAACGGACGCCAAATTTCGACACCATTCTAAAAGTTATTTCGGCTTTGGGGCTTAAACTTCAGGCAAAAGCAAATCTTGCAGTCGAGTAGCTAAAACTCATCGCCGATGATGAGGCGGCGGCCTGCGTAGCCCGACTCGAGTTCGTGATAAAACTGGATGGCCTCGCCGTCGGCGAGTTCGTAACAGAGGAAGATTTCATTGCCGTCAACCATGGCGGGAAAATCAATCAGCCCCCGGCTGACGTCTTGTATCACCACGCCTGCGTCAGTAATTTCACTAATTAATTCATTGATGATTTTGAGCGCTTTATCGCGGGCCGAATGCGTCCCATTGGTCGAACCGTTCGTCCGTCCGGCGCCGTGCAAATTGATCACATTCGACGACTCGCCGCGCGCCTCGTCGATGAGTTCCTGGATGCGGGCGAAGATTTCACGATAGCGCGGCAACAGCGCGTTGGCTTCATTAAGAGTGAAATGTTTATCAAAGTGAGGCATTGTCGCCGGAGTTTCCTTTGTTGTGAATTTGATAGAGATCAAACAAATAAAACGCGTTTAATACAATGGAATGTTGAATGACGCCTTGATGAATCATGCGGGGAACGGCGTCCAGCGGCAGGCGCTCAATCAAGATGTCTTCGCCTTCATCCAATGTTTGGGCGCACTCGCCGTACACGTTTTTCGCCCAGAAAATATGGCACGACGTATTTTGAATGGCGGGGTTAGGCCGGACAACGCCGAGCGAGATCATCTCTTCGGCTTCGCAGCCCGTCTCTTCTAATAACTCGCGGCGGGCGGCGGCTTCGGGCGACGCGTCGCTCGCATCCATCAAACCGCCGGGGGTTTCCAAGGTCGCGGCTTCGATGCCAAAACGGTACTGCCGGACGAGAACCACTTCGCCGTCCGGCGTGGTCGGGAGGATGGTGATCCAGGGGCGCGTTTCTAAAATAAACGCATCCAACTCGTGCCCGTTACGCGGCGAAACCATCTGGTCGCACCGCAGCCGGAAGACGGAAAATTCACCTACCACCCGGCTGCTGCGTTTGGTCCAAGGTTTTGCCATCTAACGTAAAGCCCCTACCCGCTGACGAATGTCGGTCACCACGTCATACGCCTGCTTTTTGAGTTTCAACTTGGTCTCGGCCAAGTTCTCTTTGGTTACGTTAGGTTCATGCAACTGCAAATGGAAGCGCAGCGCATTCGAGGTGCCGGAGGGGCGGAAGGTGAAGTAACTCCAACGGTCGTCGTCAAAAAAGAAGCGTACGCCTTCATCAGGAAAGCCGGGGAAATTAGCGGCGTCATACTTGCCCGTCCAATAGAGCGCGGTCGATTTGACTTCGAGGCCCGCGAGTTTCACGCCGCCCGCTTTGCATTCTTTTTCTAATTTCAACATCGTTTCAATCACGTCGCGTTTTTTGATGTAGCCCTGAATGCCGTCGTATTCGCCGTCCAGCGGGTCGGGCTCGTAATAATTGAGGAAGTAACCCACGTCAGGATCGAGGAATATTTTTTCATCAAGAAGACGGAATAAATCGCTTCCCTGTTTTTTGGCGTAGGCCGCGACTTCGGCCATCAACATGGCGGCGAAGACGCCGTCTTTGTCGCGAACGTGTCCGCCCTCGCCCATGGAGACCGCGTCTTTGGGCGGGCCACCGAGGATGGAGAAGCCGCAGCTTTGCTCCATGTTAGCCAGGTTAAAGCGACGCTTTCCGTTTTTCATCTCGCGGGTTTCAAGCATGAAAGGGTGGCAATGGGGATCGTTGGGGTCTGGCCGCCCATCAACTTGCTCGGGCAGCGGGTTTCCCTGCCACACTTCGTTGACGCACATCGCGAGCATCGCGAAGCCCACCCAGCTCTTCATCACACCCAAGTTATGCTTGAGCGCCAGTTTGGTGAGCACGTCGCTGGTCGTATGCGACAGCGTGATAAACAACTCTTCGGGGTCCTGCACCGCGCCGTGTTCTTCGATCTGCTTTTGCAGGCGATACCAAATCAATAGCGCCCAGGCGTCGTCGGGCGGCAACAATGTATAAGGCTTGTCGTTGTATACCGCCTGCTGTTCTTTGGGAACCTTCACCACCGCCGCAACGCGGTCGGCGTCAGGGTCGGTGCCAAGCATCATATCGAGCGACTCAAACCCGTCAGGATACTCTTCGTTATACGCTTTCATGGCGATTTCGGCGGCGCGAAGATCGCCGGGATCGGGCTGTTGTTCTTCGCCGGGGTTGCTGTTAAAGCAGGGGAACATGCCGTCGAGCTGATTGAGTTTCGACAGCGTCTGCACGTCTTTAAAACCGACTTCGCTCATCACGCGCGGAACCGCGATGCGCCCGGCGCCGTGAAACGCGCAGAACGCCATGTTGAGCGCGTCGGGGTCGTCCTTCTGCGCTTTGACCATCGCCTCATCAACCAAAAAGCCCTTCATGTGTTCGATGTGGCGGGTGTGCATGTCGATCAATTTGTCTTCGCGACCCAGATAGTCGAGGCCATCGACAGGCGCGGCGCCGCCCAACCACCAGAACTGATCAGGCCCACAGTCGTGAATGTCCATCAACTTGATGTCCGCTGTGGTGACTTTATTGATGTAATCTTCGACGATGGTTTTGCGGTCTTGCAGACTGAACTGCGAGCCATTGCTGCAAGACAATTTGTAGCCGTTATAGCGATAGTCGTTGTGGCTGGCGGAAATCAAAATGCCCACGTCGGCGAGCAGGTTCGGGACGGAAAACGTGACTTCGGGATAGGGGCAGGCTTCGTCGAACAGATAGACCGTCAGGCCGTGCGCCAGAAACAGGCGGGTAATGAGCTTTGAAAATCCCGGCCCGTTCACGCGGCTGTCATAGCCGATCACGATTTTGAGCATCTTGCGGTCTTGCATGAACTTGGCCACGCCGACGGATTTTAATAACAGCACTTTGTCGTTGAGCGTCGCCGGGCCTTTGAGAATTTGCGCCGCAGGGCCTTCGTCTTTCATTTTTATAATCGAGGCCTTGTCAAACGCCATGCGTCCGCGAATACCTGCGGTACCGAAACTGATTTCCTGCAAGAACGCATCAATGAGATCGACCCAGCGTTCGTCGCGAATGGCGTCGAGAATACCGTCGGCAATATGCGGAGAAAACGAAGCGCAATGGGGGTCGTTGACCCATTCATTCAGCAACGGGATGACGTTCTTGCGCGCTTTATCAAGATTGCCTTGCGCGGAAGGCGGCAGCTCGCCCGGGCAGGCGGCGCGGAGTTCGGCTTCGTATTTGTCTAAGTAAGCTTTGATTCCCTCTTCGGCTTTTTTGAGTAATTCAGCGGACATGAAGGTTCCTCTCTATGAAGGGTCGCATTTTGTTTTCCGTATAATAACGTGGGCTGGATTGAAACCAGAGAGCGGCGAATTTCATTAAGAGCCTTAATTTTAAGCAATCTTAATCATCATAGCGCTTAGGCAATGGATACAACTGCGCTCGCCTCAATTTAATGTGGGGTGGGATGAATAAAATGAATCTCACCTTACGAATTTCAATGCGCTTTTATTGGTGGGTTTCGCTACCCTCAACGCCACTCTACTTGGTATGTCGTCGTTATTCATGACCAAACCTACCTTGATTTTCGTTTATCAATATCAAAAAAATGAAATGGCAATTGCGTAACGGAATCACTATTTCTCGCCGCCCAGCCAATAGGGGCCGGGCCAGACGCCGACTTGCGGGCTGCGGGTTGTAGAGGAGCCATTCGACGCAGTGAAGTAATGGGTGTTGTCGCGATTTTTCATTCCAGCGAAGCCGACATATAAAACGCCTCGCGCATAATCAGCCTGCGTTGCGTCAGCGGGCGCTAATTCGTAGGTCTCTTCATCAACCACAACGCGAACATATTCAGGCGGGCGGTTGTTTAAGTCGCGATAGACGCATTGAAACGCATACGCATTGCGGTCGCCGCGCGACAATGGCGACGCTTGCGCCGAAAGCAAGTAGGGCGGCGGGTCGCTGGCTTGAATGTTCAACGATTCGCCAAATGCGCGTACAACCATCTCGCCTTCGACTTGAATATCTTCGGTCGTTTTGTACAGCGGCTGCTGCGGTAACAACGTCTGATCAAACAAAAACTCAAACTGCATCATGCCCGTAACCGCATCGGGAAATAAATCATAAACGACTTTTGAAAAGCGCGTGTCGGGTTGAACCCGGTCGGCATTGGCGCGCCAAGGCAGATATTTTTGTTCGATTAGATTGATGAATAACAGGTCCTGCGCGGGCTGCATTTCCTCCCGCGCCTGCTCGCGGCGCAACACATCGCGCCCCCAGTTATCGGAGTGCAGCCGCAGCGCGTAATCAATTTTCTTGCCCGCGTCTTTCCATTGTTGCAGCCACTGCTTGAGTCGGCGCTGTTCATAAAACGAGACCTGGGTTTCAGGCCAGGCTTCCGTCCAGAAAACCGGCCCGCCCGTCTCAGGAAACGGATGACCGGACGCGCCCTGCGCAACCCCGTCCGCGTCAAATAACGGCAACAGCACAAAGTGCATCCGACGTTTGATCGCCGCCGCATAGGGGCCGTCCGACAACAAAAAACGCAACATGCCCCACGCCGCCCATGACGACGCAGGCTCTAAGGCGTCTTCACGCGCAAGAATAAACACGACAGATTTTGGTTCATCCGCTTGAGCGGGATCCGTGATGTGCAGCAATTGAATGGGCTTTTTCTTGAGCGGCGACTCGCAAAGCGTTTCAACGCGTAAGTGCGGGTGTTCTAAGTATTGTTGCAGCGACTGGTCGAGAAAATCATTATTAAACGGCGGCGTTGAAGCGATCCAGGCGCGCGGCTGCGCAAAGGCCGCTTCAAAGGTATAACGCGTTGACTGGCCGCCTTTCGTGTTTGGTTCGATCCAACGCTTGCGAAGCGCCGTCCAGTGTATTTGGTCATAACTAATAAACGGCAGGCTGTATTCGGGAAAAAGTTGCGCGGGCGCGCGAGGAACCACAAACCGCAGCGTTTGGTCTTTTACATTTTCGATGCGAAAGAAAAAAAACGCCCCGCCTGAATCATCGCTCAGCGTGAGTTCGATCTCGCGATCGGCGGTTTTTGTCCAGCGGCCCAGGCTGCCGTTATCAAAATCTGAAAAGAGCGCGACCTCTTGCGCATACGAATTTCCAACAAAAACCAGCGCCGCCAGGAAAGCAATCGAGACGACGCGGGCCATCATTAGCGTACCGCCTTGGCAGCGTCGAGACCCAGCAGCGACGCGCCGACAACAACAACGTCTTCGCCGAGTTCCGCTGGAACCAACTCGGCGCTGTCTGCATATAAATGAAACGCATAGCGTTTGACTTTTTTTCGCAGCGGCTCCCAAAACAGCGGCCCCATCAGCGATACGCCGCCGCCAAGGATGATTTTATGGGGATGCAGCAGGGTAATGACATTACCAATCGCGACCGCCAGCGTGGTGGTGGTATGGTCGAGCAGCGTCTGCGCCAGCAGGTCGTCTTTTTCCGCCGCTTGATAAATCATCCGCGCCGTCAATTGATCAGCGTCGCCATTGCTCATTTCACGCAAGATAGACTCTTCACCATCGGCCAACGCCGCGCAGGCGCGTTCTTCCATCGACCAGCCCGAACAAATATGCTCAATCTTTTCCGGCTCGCCGTCGTCAGGGTCGGGCGCCCAGGTGTGGCCGATTTCCGCTGAGCCCAACCCCTGGCCTTCATCTAACACGCCGTTGCATATCCATCCGCCGCCCACGCCGCTGCCGACGGTGATATAAAACACCCTTTCGCTGCCGCGGCCCGCGCCGAGGATGGCTTCGGCGTATCCCGCCAGGCTGGCGTCGTTTTGAATGCGCGCGGGGCGCTTCCATTGTTCTTCGGCCCATTGCTGCAAGGCGAAGTTCTCCCAACCGTCGATCTGGTGAGAGACCAGAGTCAGCCCCTGTTTCGAATCGACCGGGCCGCCGAAGCCAATGCCAACGCCCACGATATCGTCAATGGAGCGTTTCGCATTGGCGAGCGCCTCGTCCACTAAACCGGGCAGCGCTTTGCGAATGCCTGCGGCGCCTTGTTCGGGATCAATTTGCTTTCGCGCCAACGCAAGCAGGCGGTCGTTGTTGAGTCCAACGCCCGCCTGAAGTTTGGTGCCGCCGATTTCAATGCCTAATGCTAAACTCATGACGCGACTTTGAATTGTTCCCGCAGCGAATCGAGCACATAGTGGAACACCACTTGATGGACGGACTCGACCGCGCCCATATTAAAGGACGGAACATGCATCACCTGATGAGAGATTTCTTTCAACTTGCCGCCGTCGTAGCCGGTCAATGAAAAAGTCTTCATGCCGTTCTCATTGGCCCACTCGACTGCGCGGAGCACGTTGGGGCTGTTGCCGGAACCGCTGATCGAAATCAACAAGGCGCCCGGCTCGGCGAAGTTTTTTAATTGTTCGACGAAGATGCGCTCATAGGCGGTGTCGTTGGCCCATGCAAGAATGTAGGGCGTGTTATCGGTCAGGCTGAGCACCTTCAAGCGCTTTTGGTTGTCGAAGTCGGTCAGCGTGCCTTTGCCAAGGTCTTCGCAGATGTGAGACGCGTTGGCGCCGCTGCCGCCGTTGCCGCAGATGAAGACGAACTGGTTGTTGTCATAGGCTTCGCGAATGGCGCTAACCAGGTTTTCGACCTCTTGCGAATCAATTTTGCTCAGTAATGAAGTAAAGTCATCTAAGTACGCGGTATAGGACATGGTTTCCTCCAACAGAGATTCTCTTATAATACTGGCTGCGGCCTGAAGCGGGAAGCGCAAAACACAAGGCGGTTGTAAATACCTAACGTGCGTATTGTACACATTTATAAAGATTACTATCCGCCCACCTGCGGCGGCATCGAAATCGCCATCAACCGCATCATTGAGGGCTGCCGCGATCAATGCGACGAGATCAAAGTCTTGATCTGCAATCAAGCCTGGCGGTCGGAGATTGCCGAAGTCGAAGGCACGCCCGTTTATAAAGCGGGTGAATGGGGGCGTTTTTTATCGGCGCCGCTGTCGCCGAGTTTTCCCTTATGGCTGAAGCGGATGGACGCCGATATTCTTCATTACCATATCCCCAACCCGACGGCGGTCATCTCGCATCTGTTGGCGCGTCCCAAAGGCAAGTTAATCGTGCATTACCACAGCGATATCGTACGCCAAAAGCGCTGGCTGGCCCTGTATGGCGCGTTTCGCAACGCCTTTTTACGGCAGGCGGAGCGCATCATCGTCACCTCGCCCAATTATCTGGAAACCTCCGAAACCCTGGCGCCGTTTCGTGATAAATGCGAAATCGTTCCGTTCGGGGTCTCTACCTCACAATTCACCAGGACGCCCGAAATCGAATCCAAAGCGCATCGCTACCGCCGCCGCTACGGCGACCGACTGGTGTTATGCGCGGGGGTGCTGCGCTATTACAAAGGGCTGCATGTCCTGATTCGCGCCATGGAGCATGTCGATGGGCGGTTGCTCATCGTGGGCGACGGCCCGCTGCTGGGGCAATTGTTGTCGTGGGTCAAAACCCTGCCCTACTCAGACCGCATCATCTTCGTAGGCCGGGTCGAATCTGTCATTCCCTATTATTATGCGGGCGATTTATTTTGCTTGCCGTCGATTTACCGTTCCGAAGCCTTCGGTCTAGTGCTGCTCGAAGCCGCCGCCTGCGGGATGCCGTTGATCTCCACCGAACTCGGCACCGGCACGTCATATATCAATCAACACCAACAAACCGGGCTGGTGGTTCCGCCCAATGATGAACACGCGCTGGCGCAATCCATCACCCGGTTGCTGGATGACGCCGAACTGCGGCGAAAATTCGGCGAAGCCGCGCAGCAGCGCGTACAACAAAACTTTACTCACGAAATGATGTGTGGACGCATTCTTGATATCTACCGCTCGGTCTTAGGCGGTACGCAATGAGCGCATCGCACCGGCTGGCGATTTTGATCGCGGCGTTGTATCTGGTCTTCATGACGCCCTTGCTGGGGCGCAAACTGGGCTACACCGTTGACGCCACCCCTTCGTTTCAACTCACCCGCGCCATCGTCAGCGAAGGGACGCTCTTTCCTGACGTGAAGGTCAAACAGGGCTGGCTCTACTCAATTGTTTACCTGCCATTTTACGGCCTCGGAACCCTGCTGCACGCGACGGTCTTTCAAGCGCAACCGCTGGATTGGGTGCAGCGCAAGTGCATGTGTTGGATGAACATGGCCTTCGCCGCCATGACGCTGGGGCTGATCGTCAGAACGCTGGGGCGGTTGGGCTATTCGCATGGGGCGCAATGCGGGACGGCCCTGCTCTACGGATTCACCACGCTGGCGTTTTCGTATGCGCGTTATGACTATAACAAGACGCTGGCGGGGCTGTTGCTCATGGCCGCCTTTTATTTTTTGATCCGCTTTTGGCAATCAAAAAACGAATCGAAGACATATCCCGTCAACGTCCTATGGTGCGGTTTATGTTTTATGGCGTTGTTGATGGTGCGGGTTGAACTCGCGGTGTTGGCGCCAGTGTTTCTGTTTGGTTTTTATCAGGCCAGACAGCCGTTAATAAAACAAACGCCGTTCGCCGCCTTCTTCTCATTTGTTGTATTGGGCGTTTTGTTTTACGCCGCTTACAACCAGATGTATTGGTCGGGAGAAGCTAGCGGCGGGTATGAAGGCTCGTTTGTGATGAACCCTTCAGCCGCGATCCTGGGATTTTTGGGTTCGCCGGGCAAGAGCCTCATTCTTTTCAACCCAATCTTTTTACTACTGCCGCTGTTGGTGCGTCATTTCATCAATCGAAACAAGCCCATCGCCCTCGTCTGGGGCGGTTTGTGCATCGCGCTGTTTTTGTTGTATTCATTCTGGGGCAACTGGTGGGGCGGCTGGGGCTACGGCCCGCGCCATCTGGTCCCGTTATTGCCGCTGTTGGCGCTGCCGATTGCCGAGGCGATTGAGATGCGCTCGACCAGCACAACCGTCATACTTCTTGGCCTGGGCGCGGTTGGCGCTGTCGTGCAACTGCTGGGCGCATTGGTCGATTTCAACGACGTGATTCTCTTTCTCACCAACCAGGACGTGACTGAACAACAACTCATCTGGCAACCATTGGTGAACCCGATTTACTACCACTCAATTATGGCGTTTGCGGTCGAACCTTCGCGTTGGGATATCGGCTGGGCATGGTTGTGGACGCAATTGTCTTTTCCTATATTTCTACTACTCTTTTCAATCTGGATCGCAGGGTTGGTTTTTCTCGGCGCGGTGATTCTCAAACAATTAAATAGATGAGTGTTAATATGAAGGTGTGGGTAGGTCTCCGTTCGCTTCAGTGCGGGCTTTCAGGCCCTTTTGCACAGGCGCTCACAGAGACGCCCCCACACCTTCTTGTATACCGTTGTTACGCTGAATCATCCAAACAGGAATGTGAATGACCAAACCTCACTTACTCATCGTCGCGCACGGCAGCCGCTCAAGCGCATGGAACAACGCCGTGGTTGAATTCGCCCAACAGGCGGACGCGGCCTGCCAAGATTCTGGCGCGTTTTCAGGCGCCAGCGCTTGTTTTATGGAGCACGGGCAGCCCTCGATTGCCGACGCGGTCCAATCACTCAGCCAATCGAACAGCAAAGTAATCGCACAACCCCTGTTTCTCTCCGTCAGCCAACATGTGACGGTGGATATCCCCAATGAGTTCGAGAAAGCAGCCGCACCGATCGAGGCCAAAAATAACCACGCCCGCTTTCAATGCGGCGACTGCACCCTCACGCTGCTGCCGCCCCCGCAAGCGCCGGAACTCTTGGCTGACAACGCCGCGCGCCGCATTCGCTCGAAGATTGAACTCACGCCGCAAGACGGCGTCATCTTTGTTTATTATGGGACAAAGTCGTACCTCGCCGCCTGGGACGCGCTGGCGCAATCCGTCATTGACAACATGAAAGGCGCTTTTCCCGGCGTCAATATGAGATGGGTTTATGCAGGCGACATGGTCGCGTTTTCGCCCGAACCATTATCGAAAGCGATTGATGATGCCGCGCGCCAATGGCAGCGGGTGGTGATTCTGCCCGCGTTGGTGGCGAAAGGCGTAATTCAAAACGAGGTCATCCCCGCCGCGATTGCCAACGCCCATGCGAGTTCCAAAGCGGTATATTTTCACGACGCTATTCTTCCTGACCCCATATTAGCAACGCGGTTTGTTGAGACCGCCGCCGCGCGTTTTTAAACACTTTTACTAAATTAATCAAAATCGAATCGGTTGCGTGTTCCAAAGCGCGAAGCCTTTGTTATAATGAGAGAAACGAGGGCGGTTAGACGCATCCCGTTTTTTCGCCGATGTTTTCAAGTGATCTTGAATGATCTGGGGGCCGACCATGGCAGTAATGAAATCCGAATTGTATTCCGACCATACAGCCGTCTTGATTCTTGGCGGAGGCCAAGGGACGCGGTTGTTTCCATTAACATTGACCCGATCCAAACCCGCCGTGCCTGTTGCGGGAAAGTACCGTTTAATCGACTTGGCCATCAGCAATTGCCTGCATTCGCAATTAGACCGTTTGTATATTCTGACCCAGTTCAACTCAGACTCGCTACACCGCCATATTGCCCAAACCTATCGCTTTGACGTGTTCTCCAAGGGGTTCATTCAAGTGTTGGCGGCGCAGCAAACGCCAAAAAACCGCCACTGGTATCAAGGCACCGCCGATGCGGTGCGCCAGTCGCTCGAACGCCTCCACCAACGGCAACCCGAAAATGTTTTGATCCTCTCCGGCGACCACCTCTACCGCATGGACTACCGCAAACTGTTGAAAGTCCACGTTGAGACCGACGCAGACGTAACCATCTCCGTATTGCCGGTGAACCATGACCGCTGCAAAGAATTCGGCATCATGGAGATCAATGATAAAGAAGAAATCGTTAATTTTGTCGAAAAGCCTTGTACGCCTGAAGAAACAGACCCATTGCGCGTCCCCGCCTCGACGTTTGAGAAATACAACATTGAGCCTAAAGGGCGCGAGTATATCGCCTCGATGGGAATCTACGCCTTCAAAACCCGCACCCTGTTTGAAGCGTTGAGCGAAAACGACGGTTCGGACTTTGGCAAAAATATCATCCCCGCGATGATTGAAAACAAGAAAGTGTATTCCTACTTCTTTGACGGCTATTGGGAAGACATCGGGACCATCCGCTCATTCTACGACGCCAATTTAGGGCTGACTCACCAAGTGCCGGAATTCAACTTTTATAACGAAGATTCCATTGTTCACACCCGCCCGCGCTTTTTGCCGGGAGCGAAGGTCAATGACGCTCAAGTGCGTTCGGCGATTTTATGCGACGGTACCATTATTTCGGCGGGATCAACCGTTGAGCGCTCTATCATCGGCCTGCGCGGCATCATCGGCGACGGCGCCCATGTCTCAGACACGGTTATGATGGGCGCCGATTATTACGACGGCCCCAACATTACGTTTGAAGATGTCCCCACTGATGCGCCGCCGCTGGGCATCGGCGCCGGCACCTTCATTAAAGGCGCCATCGTCGACAAAAACGCCCGCATTGGTAAAAACGTACGCATCACCAATGAAGGCAAAGAACAAGACACCGACCAAAGCAATTTCTCGGTCAGAGACGGCATCGTGGTGATTCCCCGCTCAGCGGTGGTACCCGATGGAACCGTGATTTAGGGTTCGGATTTCAATCGAAGTGAAAAACAAAAAGCGCCGTCCGGGCTTAGGCTGGGGCGGCGCTTTTTTCTGGCCACAGCGACCGCAAAAACACCACTGTTAAAATAATCGACCCGCCGACCATCGCGTAACTCGACGGCGCCTCGCCGATCATCCAAAACACCCAGATCGGGTTCAACAGCGGCTCGACCAGCGACAAGATCGCCACCTCAATCGCAGGCAGACGGCTCAGCGACCAGACATAGATGACATAAGCGCCCGCGACCTGAAATACACCGAGCCAGACCAAACCCATGAGCGCAGATGCATTAAATTCTGCGAACGAAAGCGCCGGATCAAAAAATAACACCGGCAAAAGACACGCCGCCGTGATGACGTTGCCCCAAAAGACCACGTGGATCGCGCCGCGCTCGCGGTTGCGGCGAAGCGTCAACACGACGAACGCGAACGTCACTCCCGCGAACACCGCCGTCATATTGCCCGCCCATTGCTGCGGTTCAACGTCTTCTAAAAAGAACACCGCCAATCCGCCCAGACTCAGCGTGACGGAGATGATGCGTCCCCAGGTGGCGCGTTCGCCCAGCCAGAGAGCGCCGAAGATCAGCACCCAGGCGGGCATGGTGTATTGCAGAAAAATGGTATTGGCCGCCGTTGTCCATTTGTTGGCAATCACGTAAGCGGTCAAGGAGAGAAAATAACAAATCGCCGCCGCCCAGCCGGAGCGCCCCAGATCAAAGCGGATGCGCTGTTTTAATGCAAGGAGGATATACAAACCCAGGCAAACAGCCGCTATCGCTGAACGTGAGCCGGATATCGCCAGCGGGGGCAGCGCGACCGATTTAATCGCCAGCCCGCCAGTCGAAAAGAACACGACGGCGACAATCGCAGCCAATCGGGGAAGAAGTCGGGGATCGTTGGTCATTCCGTATGTTGAGCGCACATCAACTTCAGCGCAATTCGGGTTTCAAATATATTGGCAACGCTATTACAATACTGTCACGCAAGAACAAACGAAGGGGCGAAAAACGAATGAGTGGATGGACGAAAGCAGCGAGCGTTGATGAACTCACCGCGAACGAAGGAAAGTGCGTTTCTGTTGACGGGCAAGACATCGCCTTATTTTTCGTGGACGGCCAATATTACGCGCTAGCGGACGCCTGTCCGCACGTCGGCGCCTCGATGGCGGAAGGCGCGGTCGACTGCGGCGAAGTGATCTGCCCGTGGCACGGCGCCCGCTTTCAATTGAAAGACGGAGCCTTAACCCAAGGCCCCGCCCGTGATGGCCTAAAATCATATAACGTGAAAATCGAAGACGGTTCGGTAATGGTTGAAATTAACTAAACCGCACGGCGGGTTTTCGTTTTTTTTGGGTTCTTCGGCGGCTACTTCCCAACCAACGTATCGTTACAGGGAAACGAGATTCTCGGCCCGACGCGAACCAGGTCGCCAAAACTTCTCAAGCCATTCGAGGCGTCATACGAATACACATTGCCATACGAATTCAGCCCGTCCGGCCCGGCGCTGGAGAGGCGCCATTCTGCGCATCGGCGCGAAGGCGGCAGGAGCGTTGCGCCCGCGAACAGAATCGTGCCCCGTGATTCGACGTAATCGTAGGTTGTATAGCCTGCATTTTGGTCTTCGACGACGCGCGCGCCGGGAGGGCCGAAAATGAACGGGTCTTGCGGGACAGAAGAGATATACGCAATCGGCGTCGTCAGTGGATAAAACCGCCGGGGCAACGGCGTGATCGAATTTCCCGACGAGTCTAACCAATACGGATAATGGTTATTGTCCATCCGGTACATTTCCAACGCGGTATCCAGCGTCTTCATCTCAGATTGCGCATTGGCAATTTTAGCCCGAACTTGCGCGTTCAAAAAATTCGGCACCGCAATCGCAGCCAATATTCCAATAATGGCGACGACAATGAGCAACTCGATTAACGTGAATCCAGAATTTTTCATTTTAAAAATCACTCGATTTCCCAGTCCAGAATTAAAGACGGCTTCACAAGCCTAGAGAGCCATTAAACACATCGGCAAGATGAAATAGTAAACGATCCATACCACTTCGGTCATTTCACGTTGGTCTCAAAAATACCATATCAAAAATTTGATTACAACATAAATACCGAATACTTTGCATTGCGTGAGGTTTTGAATTGACAAACCCAAATTGATTGCAGACAATCAAGGCGGGAAATTAAATCTTTATTGGTTGAAGCCTCAATGAATTTACAGCGTTTGAATCAACCAACTTTGCTCGTACTGATTGTGTTGTGCGCCTATTGCATTGGGTATGCGTATATTTCTCAGATTTACGCCCAGTATCCGAAACAACCCAATACGCATCTGACTGCGTTTACGCCAACGCCGTCCGACACGCCAACGCCACCAGACGGGCCGACTCAAACACCAACGCCGACGCTTACATCAACCTCGACGCCTGCGCCCACGTTCACACCGACCGTATCACCTGTTCCGCAACCAACCGCGACGCATACGCCTGTTCCTCTGCCAACCAGCACGGCAACCCCGCTTCCAGCGCCGCCAACAAACACGCAAACGCCAACCTGGACGCCCGCGCCGACAGTCACGAAAATCCCAACGCCTGCGCCGACGCTCCCGCCAGAGCCAACAGCGACAACGACGCCCACGTCGGCTCCATCACTCACGCCTACCATGCCGCCCATCGCGACGCATACGCCGCCGCCTACAGCGACCCGTATTGCGACCGAAACCCATACGCCTGCGCCAACAGCGACAAACGCCCCAACAGACACGCCAACTCCTCAAGCAACTGTCACTTTGACTCCGACGGCTACGCTGACGCCCTCGCCAACACCACGCCCAACAGACACGCCGGTCCCGACCCAAACACCAGCGCCAACAATGACGCCAACTTTTACGCCAACCCCGGCGCTGACTCAGAACCGCCCGGTGTTGATTCCAAACCAACACCCGTTGTATGAAGTTTCACGCTTCCAATTGTTTCTCATTCAGATCAAAGCGTTCGACGCAGACCGCGACGAAGTCACTTTCCGTATTGAACCAGCGGACGCTGTGTTCGGCGTCATTGAAACGAAGAACGCGTTAACTTCGGGCGTTGATTTTTTTCTTCAAACCCAATCGCAGCCAGGCGATTATCAAATTACGATTTTTGCCAGCGACGGCATTTTTGAAGTCCAGCAAGAATTGACCTATCGCATTCTTGCAGAGCCGCCGACGCAAACCCCAACTTCAATAGCAACCGCAACGCCGCAGCCGACGGCGACGCCCACTCTCATTGCAACCGAAACGCCTTCGCCGACAACGCGCCCCACCATCACGCCTCTACCAACGCTGACGCCAACAAATACGCCGCAACCCACTCGCACCGCGACCCCGACAACGACCCTTACGCTCACGCAGACGCCGTTGCCGCCGCAAGCGCCAGTAGCGCTGCCGTTGCCTGACTTACGCATTTTGCTCAACGAAACCGGAACCGCCTTGCTTGATTTAGACGACTACGCCCGGGACGCCGACACGCCGCGCGAAAGGCTGACATGGAACGCGCGTCCGCTCTCGGACGGCCTGCGGCTTTCGATTGACGCCGCGAACCAGTTGTACGTAGAAGCGCCGCGCCGGGCCGGATCGTTTCAAGCGCAACTCACTTTATCGGACGGCGTCTCCAGCATCAGCCAAGACATCGTCATTAAAATTTCAAGTTTCCGGCTGGGCGACTTTTACCAAATGCCCCCGATTTCGCTTTCATCCAACGAAACATACCTCACGCCATATTCCCTATTCGACGGCATTGAGCCAGACGGTTTTCCGACGGAACGCATCGCCTGGGAAATTATCGAACCGCTCGCTGATGGACTCGAACACATACGCGTCTTAGACAACGGGCGGGTTGAAATCATCGCGCGAGACGAGCCGCCCCGGCAGCCAATTATTCTGCCCATCATTGCGAAGTTGCATCCAACGCCGACGCTGCCGCCGTCACCAACGATCACGCCGACATCATCTCCGACGCCAACGCAAAAACCAACGCGCCCAACGCCGACGCCTGCCATCATCGCGCAGTTATGCGGCCGGCAACTCGCGTTTTCAAAACAGAATGAGATAGAAGTCGGCGCCGCGCCCTACGAAATGGCGTGGGCCGATGTGAACCGCGACGGGCGCGTTGACTATCTCACCGCCAACTACGGCGAGGCAAACGCAACCCTGCTGCTCAGCAATGAGAGCAATTCATACGACGCGCAATCTCTACCAAGCGGCGAAGGCTGCTTGAATGTCGCGCTCGACGACTTGAATGACGACGGCCTGACCGACGCGGTCTTGCTGGGCGGGTACGACTCGACGCTGACCTACTATCAAGCGAACGCGTCTGGGTTCGAGGCGCCGGTGCAATGGTCCCTGCCGGAACTGATCTACCTGCCCGAAGAGCGCTTCGAGCGAGCGCGCATTCGGCTCATCACTGCCGGGCGTTTTTTTCAAGGCGGCCCCAAATGCCTTGCGGTTGCGTTATCAAACCAAATTATTTTCTACCAAAACCGGGACGGCGCGTTGACTCCAATCGAGACGCTTACCGTCCCCTTCTTTGTGACGCAACTCGTAGCGGCCGACCTCGACGGCGACGGCATGGATGAACTACTGGCGGCGCACGCCGACCCGGAACGCATGATCGCTTACCGTTTTTTTGAACGAAGCGCAGAGATCATTGTGGAGCACCCGCTCAGCCTCAACTTTTTTGGCAACGACCCCCAAGACATCCTAACGGCGGACATAAACCGCGACGGTCTGCCCGACATGGCGGGGCTTACCTTCAATCGTGAAATTCACACCCTGCTCAGCCCCGATTATTCACCCATCGTTTTTGAAGAACCCGTTTCAATGATCGTCAACGATTTTGAAGCGGGCGATTTTGACCGCGACGGCGAGTTAGAATATATCCTGGCAGGGTTTGACGTTGAGACCCAACAAAGTTCACTGGCGATTGTTTGCGGCGAGGAGCAAGCCGTCTTCACCAAAATTATTCCCATTCCAATTTCGCAATCGTTTCCGGTCGGGCAACAATTCACCATCGCCGCGACCGACTTCAACGGCGATGGATGGACGGACGCCGTCTTATTAGACAGCATCGCCAACCGGCTGGTCTTTTTCGCCAATGTCACGCCCAACCAGCCGTAACAGCTTCGCGGCGGGCGCGGCGCCACTACAATGGGAGCAATCCATCACAAAAAAAGCCTCAATCAATGTGGACGAAATTGCAGCACCGAACATAGAATGGTCAATGGAAGTGTTTCGATGAATGAAGAACACCGGTCAGGTTTTGTTGCATTAATAGGCCGCCCCAACGTGGGCAAATCGACCCTATTGAACAGCGTGTTAGAACACAAACTCGCGGCGGTGTCGCCCCACGCCCAAACCACCCGCAACCGCATCTTCGGCATTTTTGACCGCACCGACTGCCAAATCGTCTTTCAAGATACGCCGGGCATCCTTACTCCAAAAGACAAGATGCACGACTTCATGCTGCATGAAGCCGACAATGCGCTCAACGATTGCGACCTCGCCGTGTGGATCATCGACGGCCTCAAAGGGCTGACCGAAGCCGAACGCAGCCTGACCATGAAAGCGCTCAAAGACCGCAGCATCCCGTTGATTGTTGTATTCAACAAAATGGACGCCGTACCGATGGACAAACGCGAGGTCTTTCAAGAATACGAAAAGGAAATCAGCGAACTCAAACCGGTCAGCATTCATTATATCGCGGCGCTTCATTACGACGGCGTCGCTGACCTTCTCAACGAAATCATTTCGCGGATGCCTTACGGGCCAAAATTTTTCCCGTCCGAACAACTCAGCGACCGCACCCAGCGTTTTTTCGTCGAAGAGACCATCCGCGAGAAAGCATTTTTACTGCTGCATGACGAATTGCCGTATTCATTGGCGGTAAAAATTGAGACGATGAAAGAGCGCGACAATGGGGTGACCTACATCCAGGCGGCGCTGCACGTCGAACGCGACTCGCAGAAAGGCATCGTCCTCGGCAAGCGGGGCAGCATGATAAAAGCCATCGGCGCCCAGGCGCGCGAAGAACTCGAACAGATGTTGGAATGCAAGGTGTTTCTTGAATTGTGGGTGAAAGTAACCCCCAAATGGCGCAAACAACCCAGCCGACTGCGCGAATTTGGCTATACAGACCAAGGCTAACTTGCTTAAAATCCTCATTTTGGAGGCCAATAAGTTATCCTATTGAAATATCTAATCCTAAGCCCTCTCCCTTCACAACCAAAGCAAAAGGTTCGCTTGTAAGTCGTATTCTCTAGAAAACGTATTGACAATCGCGTGAATTTCTCTAAACTTCATAGTCAGGTGTATTTTATTATGACGGATGTATCACCAGGGCATAACGCGCCATAGAAGTCACGGGGAGGTGACGGATGCCCATAAAGCCAGCGTTCTCCGCAATTGAGCTGCTGATCGTTGCGGGTATCACTGCGATTCTGGTAGCGATTGCCGTACCGGGATATCTTGACGCGAAGGTTCGCGCCGAGGTAGTCGACGTGCGGGTATCGCTCAACCAAATCAGCAATGCGCTGTTGCAATACCACTTGGAACAAAGCGATTTTCCTGAGTCACCTACATACGATAACCCAAAACCGCTCAATCGTCTGATAAAAACCGAACTTTTAACCCAAGAGCCAACCGACCGCTTCAAACAAGGGCTTTCCGGCTTGGGCGGCTTATATTCCAATTCGGTTCTTGGCTATGATTATGTAAACCCGACCGATAATCGGTTTGTGTTCTTCCATGCGTCGAACATGGCGAAATCGTCGGGAAGTTCCGCCTATCGGACAAAGAAATACTGGTTCATGCACAGCATCGGGCCAGACCAAACCGACTACCGCGATGAAGGGCTGGGGCGCTTGTCAGGCGTTGGCAACGAACTCGGCATCGTTGAATATGACCCGACCAACGGCACCTTCAGCCTGGGCGAGATCACCCGCACCCAGATTGGCGGGTAAGACAATCTTCGCAGCGAATCCTTGAAGCCGCCGGGCGCTCGCCTCGCGGCTTTATTATTTGGTTGAGGAAAAATTCATGCTACAAACAATCACCTTGGCCGTTGGGCCACTGCAATCGAATTGCTATCTCCTGTTTGACGACGAGACCCAAAACGCCGTTGTCATCGACCCCGGCGCAGACGGCCCGCAGATCGAAGCCGCCATTCGCGAACGGGGACTGACGCCGCTGATGGTGCTCAATACCCACGGGCACGGCGACCACATCGCCGCCAATGGACATATCAAAGACGCATTTGACGTTCCGTTGATGATTCACGGCGGCGACGCCCCCATGTTGACCGACCCCGAAAAGAACCTGTCCATATTCCTTGGAACGCCCATTACATCGCCCGCCGCCGACCGCGAACTTAACGACGGCGACTCGCTCGAATTTGGCGACCACGCCATCCGCGTCTATCACACTCCAGGGCACAGCCCCGGCGGCGTCTCGTTTTATATCGGGAACCTGTTGTTCCCCGGCGACGCATTGTTCAAGCAGTCGGTCGGACGCTCCGACCTGCCCGGCGCATCGCACGAAGTCCTCATTGCCGGCATTCGCAATCAACTCCTGGTGTTGCCGGACGATACTATCGTGTATCCAGGACATGGGCCAGCGACCACAATTGGCGACGAGAAACTGGATAATCCATTTCTGAATACGATATGAACTCGACTGCCGTTGAAACAAAACCCAAACCGCTGAATCGCTACGCGCGCGAGTTTCTCGACTACTTGCGCCTGGAGCGCGGTTCCGCCAAGGCAACGGTCGAAGCCTACCGTCGCGACTTGGTTCAGCATCTCAATGCGCTCAAAGAACAGAAAATCGCATTTCCTGAGGGCGTGACCTGTGAAGCGGTTTCGCAATTCTTCGATGCGCTTCTGATTGAGGGCGCCCGGCCTTCGACCCTGGCGCGTAAGACCTCTGCACTGCGGCGCTTTTATCAGTACATGTTGCAAGAGAAGTACATCAGCGAAGACCCCACCCGTTTGCTGCGCCGCTCCAGCGCGCCCAAGCGTTTCAAGGGAGCGCTCACCGCCGACGAGATGCAACGCCTGATCGACGCCACCGAGCAGGAACGCGACGACGCCCTGCGCCTGCGCGACCGCGCCATGATCGAACTGCTCTACGCCACGGGATTACGGGTGTCGGAACTGCTGGGGCTGCGGCCAGGCGACTTCAATTTCCAGTTCCGCTTTTTGCGCACCATCGGCAAAGGCGACAAAGAACGCCTGGCGCCGTTCCACGACGAGGCCGCCCGCAAGATCACCGAGTATCTCGAACACGGACGCCCGGTTTTGTGCGAGAAGAACAACGGCGAAACGCTGTTCGTCAATCGCTTTGGAAAAAAACTCAGCCGCATGGGCTTCTGGAAAATCCTACGCAAGTATGCGCTGTTGGCGGGCATCACTGCGGAACTCACCCCACACACGCTACGCCACACTTTCGCGACCCACATGCTGGAGAACGGCGCCGACCTGCGCTCGCTACAGGAACTTCTCGGCCACGCCAGCATCAACACCACCGAGATTTACACCCACCTCGACGAACGCCGCATGTCCGAACTCCACCAGCAATTCCATCCAAGAAATCGCAAAGGGTGAATTCAATATTGCAGATATTCAATGATTATAATTTTCTGAATGGTAAAAAAGCGAGAATTGTTTCAGGCTTTGACCGATACCCTTTTTCGGTTTTTTCTATGATTCCTTTTTTGACCAAATCATCGAGATCACGCCGCAAAGTCAGTTCTTTCTTTGAGGCGTACAACCGCGCCACTGCGGGACTGATGTCAGTAATCTTTGACAACGGAACCTCTTCTGTAACTTTGCGCAAGTCATAAGCCAGTTGTTTTCGGCGACGTTTTACAGTCGTCTTTTGGTCAAGAAAACTTTGATGAATATAATTCAACCAAGCAACATCCAACTGCTGCATGCGAATAAATGCGAGCTGTTCACAAAGACCATCAACAAACCCCTGCACCGCATACTGGATAAACGGAATTAAGTCGCCGCCGCTTTTACTGGTCTTGTCGAGTTCGCGATAATATTTTGCGCGGGTTTGGTTATAGTGATTGCTAAGAAGTTGCGCTGCGGGCGCAGGCACGCCATTTTCAAGTAGTATCTGAAACTCAAGCAATCGGGCGGTGCGTCCATTGCCGTCGCCGAAGGGGTGAACCCATGCAATGTACACATGTGCAACGATGGCCTTGATTAAACCATACACAATTCGTTGATCGTCACTCGATATAAAGTCAGGCCCATTGATCCATTCACACATTTTCCGGGTGAGTTCTTCACAGTGTTTTGCGTCCGGCGCTTTATACTTACCAACACCAACTTCATGCGCGCGTATTTCACCGGGAACGACGCCTCCATCAATATCCAGTTTATTTAACACAAACGAATTATATTTTTTGATAAGCGCTGTATTAATCTCAATTGTTGCATTTTTACTTTTTCTTAATTCATCTTTAATCCAGTTGCAAGCATCAAGAACATTATCAATTTCTTGACCAAGATACTCCTTCGACGGCGGCAGCGATTTTACATTCTCAATACGTTGCCGAACCTCATCGAGGGACAATGTATTCCCTTCAATAGCCGTTGTTGCTTGAACGCCTTTTGCGAGATAGACCTGATGGAGGTCCCTAGCCGTATTTGGACGAAGAGGCACCCCAGCAATATGGTCACACTTTGATTTTGCTTCACCAAGCGCCATCCACAACTGGGGCGGCGCATTATGAAGGTCTAAGTGAAACGTAATCCAGGAATGTGTTTTTTGATAAGTCATGTGAAATAAAAAATGATAACGATATCTCTATAATTTACAGTCTATTAAACCATATATTATACTAAAAATGATAACAAAACAATACGAAAAATAAAACACCTTGATATTATCTCACATCGACTCAAGGGCTGTCGTCACTTCGCGACGCCTTGCCCTTGCCACCCACTGCTCAAAATAATTGAATAAATGGATTATTGACTTTAATAAAAATTGAGACAATTTAAAAATGCGCAAACAAAAGAGGGGTGCAGCGCACTGCACCCCTACGGTTGATTGAAATCAAAGAGCCAATATGCGGCTCCCCAGGAAACATCCCTACATCATGCTTTTCATCCAGGCGTCGGAGGGGCGAATGCGGCGCACTTCGAGGATATCCTCAGTGGTTGCGTCCCATTTCACCCGGCGTCCGGTGCGGTAGGAGATGTTGCCCAAGTGGGCGGCGTTGATAACCTGATGCCCCACTTCGACTGGCGAGTTTGGTTCCTTGCGCGACTTGATGCACTCCAGGAAGTTTGCCACGTGATCGCCGCCCTCATAGGTGCGCGGCCATGCGTCGATCGGCTCGTTCATCTTTGCGCCCTGCGGGAAGACCTTGAAGCCTTCGCGGTCATCGCAGGTGAGCGAACCTTCCGAGCCGAAGAACACCGCGCCCACGCTATCGCGGTCGTTAATGAACTGCACGTTGAAGTGAGTGGTGAAGTCGCCGTAGTTCAACACCGAATGGACCACGTCGGGGGTTTCCCAATGGTCGAAGTAGTGGTTGCCGCCGTTGGCTGCGACGCTGACCGGGCCGGTTTTGTCCATCAGCCATTGGTTCACGTCGAGCTGGTGGGCGCCGATGTCGGTCATCAAGCCGCCTGCGTAATCCCAATACCAACGCCATGCGTAATAGCGGTAGGGGTCAAACGCGCGTTTGGGGGCTTTGCCGAGAAAACGGTCCCAGTCGAGGCGACCGCGAATATTCAGATTGCCCGCGAACGGATCGCCGCTTGACCAGTTGCGGTTGTCCCACACTTTGACAGCGACGACTTTGCCCAAGGTCCCCGAGCGGATCACTTCGCGGGCGCGTTTCCAGTGCTCGCCGCTACGGCGGTGGTTGCCAACCTGGACGACCTGGTTGGTGGCGCGGACGGCGCGCACCATGTTTTGGCCTTCTTCGATGGACTTCGAGAACGGCTTTTCACAATAGGCGTCTTTGCCCGCGTTGACCGTGTCGATCAATACATCGTGATGCCAGTGGTCGGGCACGCCAATGTAAACGCCGTCGATGTCGCTGCGTTCCAGCAATTTTTCGTGTTCGTAGTACATGTCGGCCAGTTTGCCGTCATCGGTTTCTGAGAGCGCCCGCCCCTGGTTGAGGCGTTCTTCATACACGTCGCAGACCGCAACGATTTGGGCGCCGCGCATCTTGGCTTCTTTGAGGCCCCACTGGCCGCGGCCGCCGGTTCCAATGACGCCCAGGCGGATGGTCTCATTGGCGCCAATTACGCTGGACGGCGCGATGCCGTTTAGCGCGGTCATGCCGACGCTGGCAATAGCAGCGCCTTTCAAAAACGAACGTCGAGATTCTGATGGCTGTTCTGTCATTATGGTCCCCTTTAGTCGAGTGTCATGCGGAATTCATCTTCCGCTGGGAATAACGGTTGATCTTTTATTATGGTTGCCAAAATTCTATTCGAATTGTGAATGGCAGCCCCTACACTATCGTTCCATACGTTTGGCTTGAGTTCCAGGGGAAACGCAGCGATTTGATGCAAAATCGGCTTCGTAGGCGTCTTTTAATGTATAGAAGAAATCCACATGAGAAACCGCCGTTTCCTTGTTGGGGCGGGGCCGCGCTGATATAGTTCTATCGGTTTGCGTCCACAATTCAGGCGAACCGATGGGGATACGCTGAAGAATGAGTTGGATTCATTTTTTCATACTGTTCGCGCAGGGCTTTTTATTGGCGGTCATACTGACGCCTATCATGCGCAAAATTGCGCCTGCGGTAGGGTTTCTCGACCAACCCGGTCACCGCAAAGTTCACGCCAACGCCAAGCCCCTACTCGGCGGCGCCGCGATCTATTTTGCGTTTATCATTTGCATTATCGGCGATTTAGGCGTGTTATACTGGCTCTTCCATTCCAATGTCAGCCTCCCCGGATGGTTTGGCGAGCAACTCAGCCAAGCGGCGCCCTACGCCTCAGGCGTCGCGCGTGTTTGGGGACAACTGCTCGGCCTGTTGGGCGGAGCAACGCTGCTGTTTGTTTTAGGCCTTTTTGACGACCGCTATGGCATGCACCCCTTCATTAAACTCGGCGGCCAGATGCTCGCGGCGATTATTCTCTATTTTGTTGGAATTCAGATCGCGCTATTTATCGACCACCCTTTCATCAATTTTATGTTGACCTTTGGCTGGATCGTCTTATTGACGAACTCGTTTAATCTACTCGACAATATGGACGGTCTGTCTGGCGGGGTCGCCATGATCTGCCTGCTATTGTTGGGCATATCCACCCACATGGTCAGCAACCAGACCTTCATGTCGTCGATGTCATTTGTCTTGGCGGGATGTATTGCGGGCTTTTTGCGCTACAACCTGAATCCATCAAGCATTTTTATGGGCGACGCGGGCTCGATGGTGCTGGGTTTTCTGGTCTCGGCGCTAACCATTCAATCGACGTTCTACCAGACGGGAACCGAAAACGCCACCGCATGGTCAGTGGTCATGCCGATTGTGATTCTTGCCGTGCCGCTGTTTGATACCGTCTCGGTGATTCTCATCCGCGTACGCAACGGTAAGCCAATCTTTGAAGGCGATAAAAATCACTTTTCCCATCGCCTGGTCGCGCTAGGTATGAGCCACCGCCGGGCGGTGTTTTTCATTCATTTATTGACTTTGGCTGTTGGGAGTTCCGCCCTGGTTTTGCCGCTGGTTGACGGCCCGTTCGGCGCGTATGTGATTCTTTCGCAGACGCTTATTCTCTTTATATTGATCTCCATGCTGGAAGTGGTGAGCCATCAGCACAACGGTCACGAATAGCGAATTACTCCCGCTCGCGGCGCCGCAGCCTCCACTCAAAAAGTAATACCCGAACAAAAAATAAGAGCAGACAGAACAAAATAGATACTTGATACGTAATAAAGAACGTCGGGTCATAGATACGCCATTCGCCGAAGACGATAAACTGGAACCCGGTCAACATAAACACCGCCCCGATCAATAAGCCGCCCTGAAACACCAAACGGTCGGAGTCGCTCCATTCGCCTTCTTGCAGCCCCAGTTGCAGCGCCGCACCGGATATCAGCAGGCAGACCAGCCCCGCCAACGCATAAACCAGCAAGCCAAAGAACGAGAAAAACTCATGCGACGCGACTACAGCCATCGCCCCGCGCCGCGCCGTCTCGAAGTAGACGCCCCATAAAAACGCATCCACCGCTGCGGCGCCCGCCGCCCATTTGAGGACAGGCGCCCTCCATAGGCGCATAATCTCGCTCTGGGCCGAAAAAGTGGATGCAGTGGGTTCGCTCATGGTCTCTGATCTACAAGGTTTAACAAAACTTTATGTCTGTGAAATAATAGCGACATTATTCATTTTATTTACTTAAGAATACCTGATGTGCAACATAGCCCATAGGCTGCCCGCCATGAAAAGGCTTTAAAAAGTAAACTTATAGGTTGACTATTATGCGTCTATTTCGTATATTTAAGGGAGAAGCCTTTGAAATCTGTTCATTCGAACAAGAGCGGGAAAGCAGTGTACGAAAACTTTTAGATGATCTTGAAGAAAATGATCCCAGTGAATACCGAGCGCTGATGACGCGTATCCGCCATATCGCTCAAAGCGGTCAACCAGCAAACAATCGGCAAATGAGGCCGTTAAAAGGAAAGAACGCAGAAAAACTTTTTGAAATTAAAACTACTTCAGGTTCACGAGTCATTTGTTTTTATGAAAAGGGGAAACTCATTATCTGTACACATGGGTTTCACAAAATCAAAGACATCCAATTAAAACGATACATTAAATCAGCGCAAAAAGAACGAGGCGAATATTTAAAATGGACACAAAGCAAGGCATAGAAATAATAGACTTGACCAAAGAGTATGAACAGAAATTCGCTGAAATAATGACGCATGACGAATATCACATCGAAACGGCGAAATTAGTGTTCGCTGATGAGATTTATGACCACATGGAAGCGCAAGACATCAATCAATCTCAACTCGCGGAGAAACTCGGCTCAACAAAGCAATACGTTTCAAAATTATTGAGCGGATACGCCAACCCGTCCATTGCGACGTTGGTGAAGATCGCGCGCAGGCTGAATTGTAAGTTTGTGTTTAAACTGGAACCGAAGGTGGAGCCAATTGAAAATTGGAAGCAACAAGCAATAAAAGCAAAGCAAGAGAAACGCAATAAATTTTCAAAAAACCATAATCAATCGAGTCATTTAACAGTTGTTTCATCAACGGAAAAGAAAAATGTCACAATTCCCCTTGCAGCTTAACTATTACTTCATAACAAACCTATCATTGAAAGCAAATCCCAATGCAATTGGAGACCATGGTGATATTCAGCCTATTCTCGCGGACGACTTGAATGTTCAATTTGGATTTTTCGATGCTGATGAAGACGGGGCGATTCAATGTAATCTGTCTGTGTCTTCAATAAAGGAACTTGCATACGAATTTTCTGTAGAAATCGTAGGATTTTTCTTATTTGAGGAAGATTTAACTGAATCAGAAAAGAAGAATTATTTAATTAACGCGCCTGCTACGCTTTTCGGAATTGCACGGGAAAAACTAGCATCTCTTTCAGCTGACGGCCCGCACACTAAAATCATTTTGCCTATGGTCGATGCGAGAGTGTTCCAATCAGATGAGTTAGAACTGAGTATCCCCAAAATGAAATTGTCTTCTAAAAAATCAACCGCCAAAAAGAAAACAACACGGAAGAAATCATAATGCGTATATTGGTCGCGAATGTCGGCAGTTCGTCTTTCAAATACCGCTTGTATCAGTTTCCTGATGAGCAATTGTTCGCTGAGGGACGCATTGAGCGCATCGGCGGCGAACAGGGCGCTGCGTCCTGGACGCACGGCGAAAGCAGCGGCTCATTCGAGGCGCAGTTTGCAACGCATCGCGATGCGGTCGAGTTCACCCTGAAACAACTCCGCGACGACGGCGCCTGCACGGTCGAAGACCTCGACTGCGTGGCGTTTAAGACCGTCGTCTCGAAAGGGTACGTCGGTTGTGAATTGCTCGAAGAGCCGGTTTTAAAAGCAATGGAAGACTTCTTCTTTCTCGCCCCGGCGCACAACCCGCCCTACGTCAAAGCGATCCGCATGTTCAAGGAACTACTGCCCGACACGCCGCTGGTCGGCCTGTTTGAGCCTGCGTTTCATCTGACCATGCCCGATTACGCCCGCGCCTACCCCATCCCCAAAACATGGCGCGAGACCTACGCCGTTGAGCGCTACGGCTTTCATGGCGCGTCGCACCGCTACGTCTCAGAGCGGGTCCCGCAGTTGCTCGACAAAGCCCCGGCGCAAACCAATATTATCTCTTGCCACCTGGGCGGTAGTTCGTCGATGTGCGCCATCCAGGGCGGAAAATCCATTGATACCACCATGGGGTTCACGCCGCAGACCGGGCTGTTTCATGGCACCCGGGTGGGCGATTTCGACGGCTTCGCGATTCTGTACATGATGCGCGAGGCAGGCCTCAGCATCGACGACGCCGTTCATCAACTCACCAAAGAGAGCGGCCTCAAGGGGCTGTCCGGCGTTTCGGACGACATGCGCGACATCGAATCCGCTATGGACGACGGCAACGATGAGGCGCGGCTCGCATTTGAGGCGTTTTGTTATGCGGTGAAGAAATATATTGGATCGTATGTTGCAATTTTAGGCAACGTGGACTGCATCGCTTTCGCAGGCGGCATCGGCGAACGCGGCGCCCGGGTAAGGAAAACCAGCCTTTTGGGGTTGGAGCACTTGGGAATTCATTTAGATGAAGATAAAAATAACAAGTGCAACGGAAACGAAACCAGCATCTCTAGCGACGCATCACAAACTTCAATCTGGGTTGCGCCCACCAATGAAGAAGTCATCGTTGCGCGCGCCGCGTATGAAAAACTTCAATCCACCTAACTCTGGAAGGGGTTCTCAGTGCGAGCCAATAGTAAAATGCTCAAAGTATTCGCCGGTCTGTCTAACCGTCCATTAGCCCAAGAAATATGCGGCCATCTCGATATCCCTCTCGGCGAAGCCGAAATCATCGAATTTAAAAACGAGAACCTCTTCGTTAAAATTGGCGAGAATGTCCGCGAGTGCGACGTGTTTGTCATCCAAACGTCGGCGTCGCCGGTCAACACGCGCTTGATTGAAATGCTGTTGATGATTGACGCGCTCAAACATGCCTCCGCCGCGCGCATCACCGCCGTGATTCCGTATTTCCCGTATGTGCGTTCCGACAAAAAAGACCAGCCGCGCATCTCCATCGGCGCTCGACTGATCGTTGACCTGATCGAAGCGGCGGGCGCGGACCGGGTTCTCACCATGAACCTGCACTCGTTCCAGATTCAAGGCTTTTTCCGCATCCCCTCTGACCACTTGCTGGCGACGCCTGTGTTGATTGATTATTTCCGCAAGACGGATTTGACCAATACGGTCGTTGTCGCGCCCGACGCAGGCAGCGCAAAGCGCGCCGAAAAATACGCCATGCTGCTTGAACTGCCGCTGGCGATCGTCGACAAACGCCGCATCGGCAACCAGGACCAAGCCGTCGCCAAACACATCATCGGCGACGTTGAAGGCAAACGCGCGTTGATCTTCGACGACGAAATCAGCACCGGCGGCTCACTCGTCAACACAGCGGAAATTCTGGCGGAGCAAGGCGTCACCGACATTCGCGCGGGCGTCATACATCCAGTGTTGTGCGGCGATGCGATCAAGCGCATCCAAGAGTCGAACATCAGCGAAGTGGTCGTGACCAATTCGATCCCGGTCGAAGGCGAAAAGGCGATTGACAAGATTAAGGTATTGTCCGTCGGCAAGATGATCGCCAAGGCCATCAGCCGCATCCACAACGGCGAATCGGTCAGCGTTTTGTTCTCGCCTTTCGAGAATTTTTAGACGAACCGTGTACGCCGTTGTTCTGTAGAAAGATAAATTCTCTTTTTCATATTAACGCGCTATATCAAAAACGCCCTCGCGAAGAGGGCGTTTTTATTTGCATTTCACTTACTCTTTATTAAACAGGCTAGCGGGTTAAGCGATGGACGATTGAGTTTTCCACTGTTGGAGGGTTAAAAAAATTCTCAGGGAATTCAACAGTATTTATTTTCACATCTAACAAAGTTAAAACATACTCATCTTCAAAACCATTTTTTGAAGGTTTTTGTCTTCGGACAATTCCTGGGACCATAATGCCGTCATGTTCTTTAAAATCTTCACAGACAATTCGAAGTGTAGTTTTGTTATTTATTTTATGCTCACACTTTTCCCAGAAAATTGGGTTTGAATCTAGCAACGTGAAATCTAGGTGGATGCCTTTTTTTTGCATTGAATTATTCTCAACAATTAGGTGATGACCAGAATTGTTTGAAATAATGTCAGTATTATATACAGTGTTTTGTTGTAGCGCCTTTTCTAAGCCGGACCCAAATCGGGCGAATGAGTTAAAGTTCGTCCAGTATTCAGTGAAAAGATCTCCAGAACGCACTACGTTGTCCGCTGTTTTTACTAAGAAGCCATTTATGCCATCAAAGATATAAGAATGATCTTCATCGGTAACTTGCGGCCTATATACATCTTGACGGAACCGAAAACCATCGGTAGAAAATATGTATATTGCTTCTTTTGAATCTTCATCTAACAGCCATTCACGTTTGGCAATAGACGCCTCTAAATCTTCATCTGATTTCAGATAAAACAACCTTGTATCTTCAGGCGAAAGCGTCCCGTTTTTTCTTGCCTCAATAACATGCTTGAAATATTGAATGTCTTTTCTGAATTCATTTTTATCAACATCAGAGATTTTCTTGAAAAAGTTTTCTTCAGCTTGATATGTGATTTCGGTATTTCTAATTGAGGTGAAAGTTTCGTTCAAGGATGATTTAAGTGAAACTTTCGTTATCTCATTGTTGTCTATTTGTGCTGCAACATTCCAAGTAAGGATGAATAAAGTAATTATAGTTATTAATATTCTTTTCATGATTAACGCCTTTCTTTTATTGACATTTCGAAAGCAAGTCATTGTCAACATCGTAGAGATATAAGCCAAATGAGCAATCTTCATAGGATTCTTTTGAATAAGCGGTATTTATGCACTGTCCTGTTATGCTGTTTCCAACGGTATGTGCGCATGATTGAATCGTAGGGTTTCCGCAACTGGCTGTGAGAGAATAAACCTCATATGTACTTAGAATAGGGGTTACAGGGCAATTGGCCCAACTACCCCATGCAGCGTCACAGCAAGCGTGTCCTTCCCACCAAAATTTGGTATAATCACAATCATCATCACTGCAAGTATCTTCCCAAACTGAAATATGGTTTCTGCAATTTGTGCAAGCGGAAAATATTTCTATTTTTGAATTGAGTGCAAACAACACGCAGATAACTATTGCTAAAATAATGCTTCTTTTTTTCATTTTTTGCCTCCGCAGGTAGATTTTGCTAATAATATTAGCACGTCTCAACATTAAAGTCAAATTATATTTATATGATACATATCACCACGCGAGATTTTCTAGATTAAATTGGTGCTGGAGTTTAGTTATGCAGCGTTCGTCGAGGCGGTACATTTCCGCTGCGGTTCCATAGGCTGACATCTCCGATTCGGTCTTGGCGATTTTGGCGCGGATTTGCGCGCTTAAAAAGTTGGGGACGGCAATCGCCGCCAGAATGCCGATGATCGCCACGACGATCAACAATTCGATCAATGTGAACGCGTTTCGTTTCATCCAATCCCTCCACCCGATTTGATTTGCTTATTATAGAGAGAATAGATTAGAAATACCGATTATTTTGCGGCACAAAAAACGCCCTCACGTAGAGGGCGTTCTCATTTTCATATCTCTTACTCTTTAGACATCCGGCAGCGTGTAGGGTTTACGGTATTTCTTTTTCAAAAGTCTCGCGGCTTCACGGTCGCCGATGATGGTTTCTTTGTCAGGATCCCAGCGAATCTGGCGCCCGACCCGCAATGAAATGACCCCCAACAGTCCTGGCAAGTTAGCGTAATGGCCGACGTATACGTCCGCAACAGGCGTCTTGCGGCTGCGGACGCAATCGAGGAAGTTTTGTTTATGCTCAACGTCTCCGCCCTGCGCGGGGACCACAATCGGATTGGCGCGGTCATTTTCGGGGTACAACTTCGCATGGCTGCGATTGACCAAAACCGTTGCCTTGGAGCCGTAGAAATAGATGCCGTGGTCGATGCCGGAGAGTTCGGGATCATGCGGGAACCCATTGGCGTGGCGCATCGAATATTTGAAGTTATAGCCAGGGCATTCAAACAAGCAATCCGCCGTGTCGGGGGTGTCGCGCATGTCTTCAAAAAAGAACTTGCCGCCGATGGTGGTGACCGAGTTCATTTCATGGCCCATCGCCCACGCGACGATGTCAAAGAGGTGGACGCCCCAGCCGGTGAGCATTCCGCCCGCATAGTCGTTATGGAAATAAAAACTGCCGCGAAACCGGCTGCGGTTGAATTTGTGTTTGGGCGCCGGGCCAAGAAAGCGTTCGTAATCAATGGTCGGCGGGGTTTCCTGATCGTCTTGAACCACAGGCTGTAGCGGCGGCTGGTTGAGATAGCTGCCAACATGCCACATGTTAATGCACTCGACGGCGGTGACCTTGCCGATTTCGCCCGACCGCACCCACTCGACCGCTTGTTGAAATTGTTTGGAACTGCGCTGTTGTAAGCCGATCTGCACGACCCGCCCGGTTTTTTTGACGGCTTCGATCATGCGCTGTTGTTCTTCAAAGGTGTGTCCCATCGGCTTTTCGCAATAGACGTCTTTGCCTGCTTGCATCGCCATGATGGCCGGGATGGCGTGCCAATGGTCGGAGGTCGAGATTACCACGGCGTCGACGTCGGGGTTATCCAATACGTCTTCAAAGTGCTGCGTGGTCTGCACGGGCTTGCCGAGGCGATCTTTGCAAGCGTCAGTGTTTTCCTGGTCAACATCGCACAACGAAACGATGTTCACATCTTTGAAATCGAGAAACTGGCGAAAGTGATGTTGTCCGCGTCCGCCCAGGCCGATGAAGCCCAGCCTGATTTTGTCGTTGGCGCCCAGCGCGGTCAGTGAAGGCCCCGCCGCGAGTGCGCCCGTAAGCGCTATTGTCTGCTTGCCGAATCCACGCCGATTGATGGTCGATTGAGAATCCATATTACTCCCCTATGCGGTGATATAATTGTCAATAGATTGATCGTACAAAATTCAGCGGGCGGCGTATAGCGTTTTATTTTGAAAACCGCATAAAATAACAAACCGGGACGAAGCATTCCTCGTCCCGGTTTGTACGGCCCCTATGTTTATGCGGTTACTGCCACCTCAGTATATAATCAGAAATTTAATCTACAAATTCCATTTTTTGAGAGACACAAAAACGCTTTCACGCCTTGCCGATTTTTATTTCTGGTTCTTTCAGTACGCAGCGCCGCGCAGACCTTACTCCAAAATGCAACCGACTAATTATTTTCCAATAAAAGTTTGGGCGGCGGCGTCAACTTGAATCGCTTTCACGTCATTAAAGATGGCGGTTTTTTTGGCGTGAGGCGAGCGAGAAGCCGATAGACTCTCGATGTCGAGACCATTGACGTTTTCCATCATCATCACAGGGCGGACATCGTCTTCTTCAAACTTCAGGCTGATGTTTTCCAAACGCAGCGCTTCAACATTCCTCGCATAGAATCCCCACGCGGGCAGCGGACGCGCATCGACGCCCGGCGACTTCACGGTCTTCATGGTTGCTTTGGATTCACCGCCGAGATACCGAACACTGACATCGCGAAAGGTCACGTTTTTAAACGGCGTCTCCGCCCAACTTTCGACCGTGCAGGCTGAGCGATAGACGCCGGTCGCATCAACCCGGCTGACAACGATTCCATCAGAGGTGTTACCGGGTTTCAAGATAAAATGAAACGGCGTCGCCACATCGCGCATGGTCAGGTTCGACATAACGATGTTATCTGAACTGCCTTCGGTGGCGTCCCACCCGCCGGGCTGAAGGTTGACGCCCGCCAGCATGTTGGTGCGTTTTGAACTGCGGTGATCATAGCGCCCCGGCCCGAAAAACAGGCAGTCGTGAATGATCAGATTATCCGCAGGGCCGATCACGCGGATGCCGTTGCAAGACGAATTGATGATGCAATTTGAGATGACGACGTCGTCCCAATAGCGCCCGGCGATTGAATCGTCGCCCGTGTAAAATTCGCAGCCGGTGATGGTGATACGACGGCAGGGCTGGTCTTTCCAACCGCGAAAGTGGATACCGTCCCAACCGCCTTTCATCACCACGTTGCGAAATTCGATATCATCGCTGGCGAAAAACAAGAACGCATAATTAGCCGAATCAATCACGGTCACATCACGCACCGACACATTGCGGCATCCAGTGAATACCACCGTGTGAGGGCCGCGCATTTTCTCTTCGCCCTTGGGGTCAAACACCTTGGCGCCGTCGATCACGCCCGCGCCCGAAATCGAGACGTTTTCGATGTTGTCGCCCACGATCAGCCCGCGATGCCATTTGCCCCAACGTGATTCAGGCTTGCCGGACGGGATCGCGGGATGCTGATATTGATCGAGGTCTTGGCTGCCGACAATACGCGCGCCCGCCTCAAGCGTCAGCCCGACATGGCTTTTAAGATGAATGCTGCCCGTAAGATACGCCCCGGGCGTAAACACGACCTGACCACCGCCCGCTTCGGCGCAGGCGGAGATCGCCTGATTGATCGCGTCGGTATCGAGGGTTAGCCCGTCGCCGACAGCGCCATATTCAACTACAGCGAATGTCGTTTTCGCTTCAAGATTGGTTAAATTCAACAGAGAGATGGCTCCTACAGAAAGAATCAGAAATAAACGCGGCGCCGCTAATAAATTGAAATACAGCCCATTCATGTCAACTGCCCCCATTCATGCGCATTTTTGCCGTCAGGCCTCACATTATGCCCTAAAAAAATCATTGGTCGAATACTTTTCATCTCTAGCATATTTCGAGTAAGATAGTGGTTCCTCTTTGCGAATGCTCCCACTGAAATTTTATCGACCCAACAGAATGCAAGATGCGAATTCAAGATGTTATGTTTTGTTTCGGAAATCCCTAATTCTACATGACTATGCCAATAGCATAGTTCCAAATCCAGGAGGGTAACATGATTCGTCGGTACAGATTAGCAAGCAGTTTGATACTCAGTTGCGTTTGTTTGATGATGTTGAGCGGATGCGCCATGAGAAACGCGCATTACAAGTCGTTTTTAGATTTACGGGATGAGACGTCAAAGAACTATTCCCAGCAAGTCGTTGACGCCATCGTCGGCGTCCGTGAAGACGGCACCCTGCCGGTCTTCTTCTCGGTTGAAGCGGGTTCATCGTCGTGGGCGCCAACCATCAGCGGTGGTTTATCCAGCGTGATGGCGCCGCCATGGAACACATTGCGTACGCAGTTGTCTCAGAGCGCAAACGCGAGCGAGTCGATGAGCAGCGCGATTCAGTTTAACGACTTTGGCTCAGCGCCGATGTCGCGGGTCAACACCTTGTACGCCCTGCTTTGCTTTGACTACAACATTGGCGATATCCAACTGCCCAACGGCCTTCTATACACGGTGGTCAGCGAACAAGACGACGCCGACGGCCTGCGTTTTGCCCGCAAATTGAAAAACGGAAACTACATTGGTGTTCCAGATGAAAAACGCGAAGAGTTTTTGAAATTCGCGAAAGACGTCAACTTCTGGACGCGCCACGCCGCGCCCGATCCCAAAGATTTGAATTCAGCCGCAGGCATGGTTTACCGCTTCTCGGTTGAATATCCCGAGTCGATTGTTGCACTCGCCCAAGCGTTGAAAGCCAAAGAAGGCGCCGAAGCGGGACTGCCCGCCGCCCAACAGGCGTTGTCTGCAATCATGGCGGACTACAACAAATTAGTGGATGAAGCCAAAACCACAAAAGCCAATCCGCAAGTCATGACCACATTGCTTACGTTCAAGCGTGAGGAAGTGCAAAGCAAAGCGCAAGGCGCAGGCGCAGTGGGCGCGCTAATCGCCCAGTCACAAGCGGCCATCGCAAGCAACACAAACAACTTAGAAGGCCTACTGAAAGGCCTGCGCTCGACATTGGACCAAGTAAAAGCGACTGATCCTAACGCAGGCGGCATCGATGTAACAATGACCATCAACGGCTTGAATGAACAAATCACGTCTGTTATGTCTGGCGACGAAGAACTGATTAAACAGTTTGAAGAGTCAACCTTCGGCGGCGCACTGAACGCTCAGGATTCTGTTGACAAATTATACCGCGACCGTTTCGAGTCATTGCCGACGCGCTTTGACCAAGCCTCGCAAGCACAAGAATAAGCGAACCTGCAATCACGCATGTAAGGCGGGTTGGAATGTTCCAGCCCGCCTTTTTTGATACAGAAACAGGTTCCGGTATTTCAAAAATTGACAAATCAGGCATGGGTGGAACTCTGGGAGCGCCTGTGCATAAGGGCTTGAAAGCCCGCACTGAAGCGAGCAGATCTGTACCCATGCCTGATACAGCGAAAGATCATAAATTCACGAAAAAGTGTCAAAAGACGCAATTCAATTTGTGATAAAGTACCCAAATACCGGAAGAACTCCTTTTTTTATGTTTTGATAATGACAATCGGGCCGACAGGCGGGTTTTGTAATGCGTTGTTTAAATGCTCATGCAACGCGGTCGGGTCCAAATAACCCAAGCGGCGAACAAAGCGTTCAATATCCTTCGCTGATTCACCGCTTTCCGCATGAAGCACCACGGATGAACCAGCCTGCTTGGGGCGCTGACCGGGTTCGACCTCCGAAACGCCAGGCGGTTTGTTCCAGGTTTTTATGACGCCGCCCTCAGAACTTTGCACCCAAACACACTCAAACCAATCAAGCTCAAAAATTTCGCCGATGCATTTCACCGCGTCTTCGACCGGGCCCGATTGCAACTGGCTCCGCCAAAAAGGAACCACGCTCGAAGCGGACACAATCGCGGTGAACTCTTTTTCGCTCACCCGGCCTACGATGGCGCACACGCCGTCTTCAACCTCCACCAAGTCCATAAACTCGCCTTTGGAGATATCTTGAATCACGCCAACGCCTGAGAGCGCATTGTGTTGAATTTTAATTTCCGGCCAGATCACATGTTGATAGACTTTCTCTAAGTCTTTTTGAACGCGCTGGCTCTCAATACTCATTAATTCATCTTGATCGCGTTCTCGCTCTTCTTTCAATACTTCAACCATGGTGTTGTAGGTATTCTCCAACCCGTTGATTTCGCGGATTGAAGAAGTGAGTTTTATCTCATGCAAATCGCCGGATTGCACGTCTTGAATGGCATAGGTCAGTTCCCGGATCGAATGGCTAATGATAAACGATAATGTAAAAGCGGCGAGTACGCCGATCAATAAAACAATTACACAAATCCACAAGAGATCACGAAGGATTGAGAATGACAGTTCACTGATTCCGCTTACGTCCATCTCAACCATGACAACGGCGGCCAGTTCATCTAAACCATTGTTCACTGGCGCTGACGCAATGAGAATCAACGGCTGGTCTGGCTCGCCTTGGTTCGGATAAAAAAAGAGTGAATCGTAATTTTCTGACTCATTTTCATGTTCGGAGCGCACGGTTTGATGGAACCAATCGTTGTGCTCGTTCAAATAAGCGACGCTGTCAATAGTCGGCTCCTGCCCCCAAGCGTAAATGGCTTCAAACGATTGAGAGTCATGCACAGACAGCCGCAGGGCCAATCCATCATCTAAAATACGGGCAAACGCCAACTCCAAATCGCCGCTAATCACGTCATCAGCGGCGGATATTTCATGCAGTTCTTGCAACGCATTCGGAGTCAAAAATTCGCTAATTGAAATAGCAAACGCATTCGCCTTGGTCTCATAACCAGACAATAACACGTTGCGCTCGGTATAATATTTAAAGCCGCCCATCACGATGATGGTCACCAAAAATACCGGCAACAGAAATAACAAATTTTGCGTACGCAATCGCATTTAGAAACACCGTTTAATGAGAGAAATACAAGTCTTTGCCTTCGGTCTTGCCAAGCATCGCAAACAAAAAAGCCGGACATTCATAAACCAGCGTAAAGAAGAGGCCTTTCCGCAAGGTCAAACAAACGGTTTTTTCACCAGCGGCTGAATAGATATCGGAACCGAGTTCCCACCCAAACAACAATGAAGGGGCCCCAACCACGATGGGCAGCGCCTGCCCGCCCCTTGTAACCAACCCTCCAGAAACCGTAATCAACATGCTGGATAGGGCCGCGCCTGCATTCACGACAATTGAATTTTCGTCATAGGCGCGTTCTGACAACACCTCCGCGATCACGTCAATTTCATGATCGCGCAAAGAATCAAATGCAGGAATATTTTTCAAATAAAAGATTCGTTGAATACGGTCCATCGCTACGCCCATTCTAACAATATCATCATGCTGCGCTCCGCCGTTGGCGTTTTCTCATCCGGTATTTCTGATTGAATGCGTTCAAATAGGGCCGGGACGCGGCCTTCGCCTGCTTTCAAATCCGCCTCCCGTTCAATGATGGATTGAACCGCGTCCGCAATCGCAACAGAAACGATGATAAGCGCATCGCCTGACTCGACGGGAAACGAACCCGTCTCTGACAAATTGATTCGCTGATATGGCTGTTGGTTGATTCGGTAGCAAACAAATTCAGATCGGCACAGCGAATATAAACATTTATCTTTGCGGTGAATAAAAAAGAAACCTTGAACGCAATCTTGGTAATATTCATTTAACGCGAACGAAATTTTCGTCCAGTCACCGCGATACAAACGCAGCAATTTACGAACAATTGACGGTATGTCTATTTGGGTTTTTAACACAACCAGCGAATTGCCTTTTTGAATTCCAGCCCAAGCCATTGCGCCTTGAACATCTTTTAAGACGGCTGACAAAACCGACTCGTTTACGCCAAGGCCCCAATGGTGCGTCTGCCATCCATCCATCTGAGACGGGACTAGCATCTCACGGATTTGCACCAGTTTTCTAATGAGTTCCGCGCGCGCGGTTTGATAGTGTAGAATTTTGTTATCAAATTCGCGTTTATCTTGCGCTTCTTTCATATCATGGCTGAGTAAATTAAACGCGTGGCTTAACGCATGAAATTCTTTCGCGCCAACTTCGTCCGCCTTTTTCCCATACTCGCCCGCCGCAACGGTGAGCGCCGTCTCATTTAACAGGGCGATCGGCTTCGACATCGCCGTCGTCACGGCGTACATAACAAGCAACGCTAATAGAAACGACAGCAACCCCAACCCAATGGTTTGTAATAAATGCACCCGGGATTTTGTCCCAATCACACTAACATTCACATCCGTACCAACGACCGCGCGAACAACGCCGCCTTGACCAAAAATCGGCGCATAGCCTGTTTTTATCAATCCCCACTCGTCCCATTCCACGATATCTGACTGATATATTTCCCCCAACAAAATTCGTCCATATAAATCAAAGACGCTTTCAGCGGGAAGAGAATCTTCCGTCGCGATCCAAGAATGATCGGCGTCAATGTTAGAATCAATATTGTAAGTAATCGCTCCCAAATCTTGTTCAGCATTTTGCATGAATGTATATAAGTAGGTCACATTCAATTTCTCTTTGATTCTTCTCATCGGACTTACATTGGTCAAATACGATTCACGCATTTCATTTCGATATCCGCCCCAAATTCCACTTTGCACTAGCGCGCCCGAATCAGAGTCGATCTCAAGCAACGCGTCAGAAGAAACAAATAAATCCTGCGTTTGCGCTTTCCAGGCCAATCCATAAACCGGGCCTTCAAAGAACTCATCCAAAGCAGGTGCATCATCATCCTCTTCCGCGACTTCTTCCTCAACCTCATTCATTTGAGCGTCTGTTTGCAACAAAAGGTTCAATATATTTTCTTGAACGACCCTCTTGGCCTCTTCATCTTGCAATTGCATAATTCGGTCATATTGAAATGCATTCCACACATCGCGCTCAGCCAATTCACCAAGATCATTAACCGGCTCTTCAAATTCATCCGGCTCCTCATTTAAACGCAATTGCATTTCCTCAATGACTTCTCCGTTCACGCTATTAATTTGACATAACGCAACCGGGTCAACGCGTAATGCGTATAGAGAATTATTGTCGGAATTATATGTAAGCCCAACATAATCCATATAATCATTTTCATTTATTGTTAATACATATTTAGAAACGGCGTCAATTTGAAAATATCCGTCGCCGCATATACAGATTTGTTGATTGATTGAATTAAAGGCGATGCCGCTCACAGCCCGCTCTAACGAGGCAATCTTTTGTAAGTTATTGAATGTAGAATCACTTGCAGAATAAATAGTCCCAGACGCATCAACTCCGTAATAGGTTCGCCGGTTTGCGTCAAATGCGAGATCAATCAGATTCACGCTGAGACTTGTATTTAAAACATTCGCGCCGCCATGGACGGGGTCAATCTCAAGAAGCCATCCGGTATTTTTATCAATGCCCAACAGGCGCAAACGCTCTTCGATATAAACCAACCCTTGCGGTTGAAATTGTCTCATTAAACCATCAACGATTTCATCGCCGTCTAAAAAACTCGCCGTGACCAAACTAATCGCTTCAATTTGGTCGCCGAACCCATCTTCAATTAACCGATAGGTATCACTAAAATTGACCAGCCCCATAATAATTGTGACAAATAGAAAAATCGGGGCTAAAAACAACATATAAAATGCATGCAGCCCTATCGTAAACCGTTTATTTTCATTCCGTCTATTCATATCACTTTCACTTCAATGCAAACATACCATGTAATTTTATGGATAAATTGGGGTGGATTTTTCCAAACTCCTCGAGATATTCAAGCGATAATTCATACACTTTAACACTCGTTTCTGCAGAGGCGTTTTCTTCGCGAAACTGGCTTCCCATAATTACCTTCTCGCCAATGACGTCGCCATACGCAATCACAACGCTTGATTCTGACGAAAGCACAACGGAGCCTTCATCAAGCAAATAGAAAGAATTCGCCGCTTCACCTTCTTGATAAATCGTTTCATCAGGCGCAAATAATATCGTCTTCATTTTTGCCGCAAGCTCCTGCAATTCAAACACAGGCACTGCTGAAAAAATGGTCGTGCGTTTCATGCATACAATTCGGTCAACAATCGTATCAACCACTTCGCCTTCGACCCGTCTCAACATTGCCGTAAGAACCTGTCGCACCGATGTTTCAGACGGGTCTAAGTCTTCACACAGGCGCCGCAATAATTGATCAAAATGGTCGGCGCCCGATTCGGTATTATTGTCTTCCCACTCAAACTGCACTTGGGCCGCAATGGATTTTTCGAGTTGGTTTGAACTCGACCAAGCAAAATCGATCACTTCGCCAATGGTCATCTCATCACAGTTGAATTTTTTGCGGTAAAAATCGACTTGATTGCTACGAGAGCGGCCATCAACAAGCGGGAGCAATTTTTTATAGACGGATTTACTCACAGACTGTTCTAAGGTTTCGATGGCGTTGCTTCGCGCATCCCGACTTGATGACCACAACGACGCCGCAATCATTTCATGGTTTGCAATCTGTCCGCCCAATGACAGTATCTCTAAAATAAATCCCAGAGAACGAATTTGTTCATCCTGATAAAAAAAGCCTAATGCAACAAAGCCGTTTTGGTGCGAACCGAATTGTTGCAAGATCTGGCTGCAATAAATCATCTGATACGACCGCCGAATTTCGCTTTCAACCAGGCTCGGCGCCAGTGCCTGCATCTGAGGGAAAGCCATTTCTGCAATCGCGCGCGCAGCGATCGAGCGTCCGCCGTACGAATACGTTTCATTCCGAAGCACCCGGACGCAAGTCGGAATGGATTTAAGCCCCAATTGTAAAATGGCCTGTTGCGCCAGCCGTTTTTCATACGGCGCATAGGCGTCGGCGCGCTCTAACATTAAGGGGATGCAAGCGGAGTCGCCAATCTGTTTTAGCGCATCAAAAACAGCAAGCCGCACCTCGCCGTCATCTTCATTCATCATCACCATTACATCTTGAATAAGATTGCGGTTTTCAACACCTACTAAGTGGGCTAAGGCGAGATGCGCCGCCTTGCGCACGCTCTCATCTTCTTCATCCAGATAACTTTTGACATATTGCGCGTAACGGCTATCTCCCGTATTCACCAGCGAACGCAACGCCGCCAACCGTTCGTTTACGCTGCCGCGCACCAGTTGCTGAAACTCCCGGATCGCAAGCGAGGCGTACTCTAAATCCCAATGCTTCCACAACAATACAGCCGCGGAGGCCCGCGCCTCAACATCATCTGATTGTAATAGTTCAAGCATGGTGTTCGCAGACGCAAGGCTTTGTTGATCGAGAGATTTTATGATGACTTGGCGCGTTGGCTCATCTTGCGATACGATCCAATCGAGAATTAAACGGTTCACATCGTTGTTATTCTGGCTATACATCTCGCTTAATAATCGGCTATATATAGTACGTCCATCCGCGTCCGCTTCTTCCCACAATCGCAAGAGTTCCGTCACGCCTGCAATCTGGTCATGCTTCCACAGCATCCGGCACGCCGTCAATTTTTGTTTTACGCCGCCGGTTTGAATCACTTCCCGCAGAGAAGACAGTTCTTCATCACTTAATATGCGTTGTTGTTGCGTTTCTGAAACATTAAAATCAAGCCATTCATCCTTGAGGCTCTGCACGGTTGCGCCAGCATATTGTGCGCGCATAATTAATATTGTCGCCAAATAGACTAAACCAATCCAAAGTGCAATTAATGACATTTCGAGGTGTGAAAGTCCAATATATTCGCTAAAAACAATCAGTGTAAAACCCGCGACCGCAACGCCGAACGGCTCAATCCAGCCTTCAATAATGGTGCGCACTGACGTTTTAATTTCACGGGGAATCGGGTTAATAATTAAATTAAAGTTATTATACTCAATGGATGTTTGAACTCCCTGATAAGCAAAGAAACCGACGATTGCCATAACTAACATTGATTCTGGAGAACCAAACACAGCCACGTAGCCTGCAAATAAAACTAAGTAAGCGATTGGCTGGATCAACGCAATATTTCTCACGCCAAAGTTCACAATCATCCGGTTAAACAATAACAAAACAACAATGGTATTAAATATGTTCGCCAACATGAACATATACCCCAACATATTGGCGAGTGAATCTTCATCCGTATATTGATGCTCAAAAATCTGCATATACTGAAATTCACAGATATAAGCCAGAATCATCCCCAGAAACGATGAAACGGTCAGAAAAATAACATATTTTGATTTCTTAAATCCCTGCCCTAATGAATAAATCTGTTGCCGGACCGAACCAGATGAATCCGCCTCCAAATCAATCAGCGTCGAAAACCTCCGCAGGCTGAAAATTGGCGCCAATGAAAGTAAACTCAACCCCGACCAAAGCAAAAATAAATAGCCGACTTCAATTTGGAAACCCATAAAAAGCGTAACTAAATAGCCGCCCACGGTTGCGCCAACGGCATTCGCCCCGCTCAAAAGGGGAAACAACCGCTTGGCGCTTAAAATATCAAAATAGGCGTCAACAAAATTCCAATAAATGGTATAAACCGCAATATAACAAATTGCGCTGTAGAGTTTGACAATAAAAAACATCCAATAGGATTCATCGCCGGACGTGATTGCAATTTCCGCTAATTGGTACAGCCCTATGCCGCCAAAAACTAACAAGGCGCATGTCAGCAATTGCATCTTCAACACGCCGACCCGCTGTGTAATCAACGACGTCAACGGCGTGACGAAAAACATCAAGAGCGGCAGAATAAAATAGATATAAGGAAGGCTTTGTACGCCAAGGTAAGAAATAAACAGCGAGTCAGAACCGACATAACCAATGGCTACGCCAGCCTGCAACAACGCCCCCAACAACGAAAAGAAGAAGACTTTCGCTCCTTCTCCCTCATGAACTTGAAACAGTTTTTGAAGAATACGGACCATTGCTTTCCTGAAGCGGTTGTACGACGTAACTTACAATTATTTCTCAACCAAATACTAGAACGAATAACCAATACTAATCAGCGTATACAAGTCATCTTCATCATTGACGGAATCATCAAATGAAAATTGGTAATAGACAGCCGGGGTTAAATAAAAATTGTTCCATTCAAACGTGGTAGAAGCGCCAACGGTTGCGTATAGAAAACCAGATGCGGTATCATAGGGGCCGTCCCCATACGTTACATCCGCCATCAGAGAAATCGCTTGCTCTTCTTGTTCGGGCAACAAGGCTGGGATTGGAACGTCGTACCCCAATGCAAAGGTATGATAAAACCCGTTATCAATCGCCTCTTCGCTCTGAATTCCGTCCCACTCATAGTACACCGTATAACTGGGCACCAAGACCGAGGGGCCGATTGGCAAGAGTTGGTCGAACGTAAATGATAGTCCGATCTCTTGCCCGTCAATTTGACTATTTAATTTGGGAAATGAAAAATAGGTATATACGACCCCGACTGAGAGGCTATACCATTCTTCTTCAAAAAACGCATGATCGTAACCAAGATAGAAATCAATTTCTGTCAGGTCTTCAAATCCGCTGGTATCAGGCCAAGCGCCCCACACTCCGGCATAAAAATCTTTATACCCAAATTCAACGCTGGGATGAAAGGCGCCGTCATTGTCAAACGTATCAAACCCATGCCACATATATTTAGAGGCATAAGTGAAATCAACATTAATACTCAGTTCCTCGCCGTAAATATCAATTGCCGATGCGGACAGCCCGCTGCCCAATACGAGTCCCAAAAAAAGCGCAATATTTAAAGCAATTTGTTTTTTCAACACACCCTCCAAGCATAACATTTTGTTACACGGATTTCTCATACATCTCTTATTCAGGCAACAGCATAGCGCATATTTAATTTTATTCTGATATAAATGATCAACTTTCGTGAAAAGCTGTTGTTGTTTTTTATTTTTCGCCTAAAATTATTAAATCGTTCATCAAACTAAGGTCTATTTTAAACCCAATATGGAAGAATACCGACGTATAATTATCGATAATACGCATTACTACGGCAAACATCTAATCGCATCATTCAAACGCTGCACCCAAAATATCACTGACAAGCAAGCCATCTCTGATTTCTTACATCAACTCGCGGTTGATATTGATATGAAGCCGTTTGGCCAGCCGATTGTCGAGCGCTTTGGCGAAGGCATCGAGATTGGAATCTCCGGCGTTCAACTGATCGAGACCAGCGCGATTACGGTGCACACCAACGACATGGCGCGCGATCTCTATTTAGACGTCTTTAGCTGCAAAGACTTTGATCCTGACGAGGTGTTGCGTTTTGTCAATGACCGATTTTCACCAGAAGACGAAACCTATAAGGTACTATTGCGGTCATGAGATTTTATCCCGACTCGATTCCACCGTTTCAATTCGAGCCCACCACGGACCGTTTTCAAGTCCAAAAATTTGAAAACGCCCGGGGCGAAGGGGTCGTCTCGTTGGTATCTTTCCAGCCTGGCGATGTCGTCGCCGCCTTCAGCGGGGTGGTCTTGCCCCACATCACCCAATTCACGCTGCAACTGAGCGAGTCGCTGCATATCCATGATCCCTATTTCATGGGAAAAGTTCTCCACCATTGCGATCCGAATTGCATCACGGACCTCAAGCGTCTCTTGTTTATCGCAACCAAGCGCATTGAACCGGGCGAAATCATTACGATTGATTATGATGCGACCGAAGAGGTCTTGTATAAATCATTTCATTGTTCATGCGGCGCGACGCACTGCCGGGGCTTCATCCAAGGCCGCTCCCCTAAACCTTAAAATTTTTTTCGTAAATTGAATTTAGATTTCGCTGCATTCAGGTCTGGGCACAACTCTGCTCGCTTCAGTGCGGGCTTTCAGGCCCTTAAGCACAGGCGCTCCCAGAGTTGCACCCAGACCTGAGAAGATTTGTCAATTTTTGATAAACCAGACTACGTTTTCATAACAAAAAGCATGGCTACCGATCAATGCAAGTAGTCGCTTCCAAGATGGGCCTTAACGCTGTTATTTTGTGTCATGCTTCATATCTTTGACCGCTGAACCGAACAGCGCGTCAATTTCTTCATCCGACAAGTCATCAATTTTATCAAGCAAGTGCTCGGCGTTGGTTGAATCCAGATTGTCGGCCAATTGAGCGACGCTCTGTTTTGATGTTGGCTGAACGGAAGGGTTCTGATGCGCCTGCTCAAAACGCTGCGCGATGCGGTCAACCAAAGTGTGGGTATCGGACCCGTCCAAAAACATGGGAATGGGCGCGTCAACTTTTAGTTCCTTCTGCAAACGGTTTCGCAGTTCGACCGCCATTAGCGAATCGACCCCCAAGCGGTTTAGCGGCGTACGCTCATCGAATTCCGCAGGCTGAATGCGCAGCACGGCGATGACTCTTTGCGTTAAATATTCGCTCAAGCGCTGGCGGCGCTGGTCGCCCGTTTGCGACAATAACGAATCTAACACATTCGCACTGGATGCTTGAGAAGTAACTGCGATTTCAGATTTCTCATTGTTCGCAATATCCGCCAACAACGGCGGGACGCTTGACGAACCGATGCGTTGCAGCAAGCGGGGCCAATCAATATCCGCAACCGCGCATTGGACGGCGCCTGCATCAAGCAGACGCCCCAGCGCCGCAAGGCCGCGTTCGTTCGGCAAGGCGCGAATGCCCTGCGACTCGAATTGCGCAAGCAGCGCATCGTTCGCCGCCATACCGGTTTCTTGCCACGGCCCCCAGTTGACGCACAACGCAGGCAAGCCTTTCGCCCGTCGCCAATGAGCGAATCCGTCGAGAAATGAATTCGCCGCGACGTAATTGGCCTGCCCCTGCGAACCCCACAATGTCGAGAGCGACGAGAACAGAACGAAGAAATCTAATTCCATTGTTTGCGTTGCTTGGTGCAGGTTCACCGCGCCGTTCACTTTTGGGGCGAACACATTTTGGATGCGCTCCTCATTCAAATTAACGATTGAAGCGTCATCTAACACACCTGCTGAATGGACAACGCCGCCAAGCGCTGGAAAACCTTGCGGCAAATTTTCGACCAACGCCTGAACTTGCTGCGCAATCGAAACGTCGCAACGCGCACAATACACATGAACGCCGCGCTGCTTCCAATCGTTGATACGCCGCTCTTGCGCTGCGTCTATTTTTCCGCTGCGGCTTGCCAGGACGAGGTGTGTCGCGCCGCGTTCGACCATCCACCCGGCAACAGCGAAGCCGATGCCGCGCAGGCCGCCCGTAATCAAATAAGCCTTATCCGGCTTGATCGAAAGCAACGTTACATTCTTGTCCAACTGATGACGCGCCATTCTCGCGGCGTAGCATTTTCCTTCACGCAACCCCAATTGGTTTTCATTGATCGGCGCACATAAAATCTGCGCCAACGCCTGCCAGTTCACAGAGGATGCAACATCATCCACATCAATCATCGCGCACGAAAAATTTGGATGCTCCTGCATCAGGCATTTCAACACGCCCCATAACGGCGCCTGCGCAAGGCCGGACATGTCGTCATCCGGCGAAACACATTGCGCATTTTGGGTCATCACAAACAGCGGCGCGGACGCTTCCATCTTCAGCAGTCGCTGAATGATTTGAACCAACTGAGCGGTATATTGATATGTAACTTGCGCGACTTGCGCCTCATCATCCGTGCAATAAATAATCATTCGACCAAAACGTTTTAAATCAAATTGCGGTTGTAACAACTGATGCGGCGTAACGCATTCGCATTCTCCACCATGTTGTTGTAAATGTTTTTTTGCAGCGCCGCAAAAGGCCGCGTCTTCAGAAACAACGAGCCAACGCCCTTTATGTTGCAGCGTTGTGTTTTGCGGTAAATCAAAAGGCGTCCATTCGATGTGATAGAACAAAGATTCTATGTCGGCGCGGTTATCTTTTAGCAAGAAATCAGACGGCGCTTCTTTGAGCCGCATTCCATGAATGCTTGCAACGGCTTCGCTCTTGGACGAAAGCATTTCAAAATCAAATACGATGCTGTCTGCGTCGGCTCCGGTTTCGACATGGGTTGCTTGCGCATATCCATTTCGGTCTTCACACAAACGCAACTCGATCCGCTCAATACCGACGGGCAAAAACAAGCGCTCTGCATTGTCTTCCAGAACAAATGCGCCCAAGGTTTGAAAACACGCATCCAGCAAGACAGGGTCAATAAAACATCTTTTGGCTGGGCGATGGCTTTTTGCATCAATGATAGATTGTGCGCGCCCATCCGAAAGTTGCAACGCGTGGACAGCCTGAAACGCCGGGCCGAAATCGACGCCGCGACTGCGGCAAGCCTGATAATGCGCTTGCGCCAACGATTCGCTTTCTTCAGACGCCGACCATACTTTGAGCGAAGGCGCGTCCAACGCTTCCCCTGCGCAAAATTCGCCGACAGCGTGTTGCAGCCATTCACTGTCTTCAACGCCGCGCGAACTATAAATACAAAACGAATAGCGCCCTTCGCCAATCGGCTGCGCAACGGTTTGCAGCACGCTCTCCGCGTTCTCATCCAAAACGCACGGCGCCATCATCGACAAATTTTCGATGCGTACAACCGTCGCGCCTGTAATCTGTTTTGACGCGGACGCCGCTATGTCGATAAACGCCGACAAAGGCAAAACCATTCGGGAATTAATTTTGTGGTCAGCCAAAAACGGAAACGCCGCAATCGAGATGCGCGATTCAAAACGCATTTCCTCGCTGCCCGCCAGCGCCATGCGTTCTCCGAGAAAGGTTTGTGACGCGCGACCGCGCAGGCGCGGCGCCTGATGCGAGGCCTCGTCGCGCACCCAATAGCGCTGGCGCTGAAATGGGTACGTCGGCAGCGACAAGCGATTACGCGAATAGCCGCGATCAAATCCCCGCCAATCAATCTTGGCGCCGTTGATATATAACGCCCCAAGACACGCTGATATATCCTGCCAGTCGCGACCTTCTTTTCGCAAACTAGCGAGCCATGTTTTGCCGTCTGGATTCACGCAAGCCTGCCCCAGGTTGACCAGCAGCGGTTTGGGGCCGATTTCGACAAACGTATCCGCGCCTTTTTCTTCGAGCGCGCGCATTCCGTCCATAAAGCGCACCGGCTTGCGAATGTGTTCCGTCCAATACTGCGCCGTTGTTATTCGATGGTCAGCCAAGGCCCCGGTTCCGTTTGAAACCATCGCCGTCTTGGGCGCAGTAAACGCAACCTGTTTCGCATACGTCTCAAACTGCGGCAGGATTTCATCCATCAAAGGCGAATGAAACGCATGAGAGGTTCGCAACGGGACGGCATGTATTTTCTTCTCTTTGAGCAATGTCTGTATTTTTTTGATTGCCCTTTCGCCGCCGGATACGACAGTCTGTGTCGGCGAGTTGAGCGCCGCGATTGAAACGTCCTGGTAGGGTTGAATCAATTCAAGCGCAGTGGTTTCGTCACAACTCAACGCAAGCATGGCGCCGGGCGCCTGCACCGACTGAATCAAACGCGCCCGTTCGGCGATCAGTTGAACGCCGTCTTCAAGGCTAAAAATACCGGCGAAACATGCCGCTGCGTATTCACCAACGCTGTGGCCCGCGACAAACGAAGGCGCAACGCCCCACGACTGCCACAACTTCGCCAACGAATATTCAAGCGCGAACAATGCGGGCTGCGTAAATTCGGTCTGGTTTAACGATCCATCGCCGCTTTGGGCGCCATACAACACCTCCAACAACGGTTGAGGCAATCGGTCGCGCAACAAGCGGTCGCAGGTTTCCATCGTCTCGCGAAAGGCGGGATGCGAATCAAATAATTGCCGCGCCATTTGCGGATACTGCGCACCCTGCCCGGTAAATAAGAATGCAATTTTCGGCGCGCGCTCTACGCGATTGCACGCGACATCGCAGGAGGCGCCGTCTAACCACGCCTGCAACTGAGCCCGTCCATCACGCAAATTATCAGCGCTGACGGCGAGACGATGAGCGAAATGCCCGCGCCCGCCGTTCGATGAATAACAAACGTCCGCCCATTGATTTTCATGTAGCGCTTCGCAGCCGCCCAACAAGTTCTCCACCGCTGCGCGAAGCGCCTCTTCGCTATGAGCGGAGCAAACCAGCGTGTGAACAGGCCGCTCGAATTGCGTTTGCTTTTGCGTCGCCAACGGCGCTTCTTCGACAATGACATGCGCATTCACGCCGCTGAAGCCAAACGAACTCACTCCGCACCGTCTCGGTCGTTCGCCGCGCTTCCATGCCGTCGCTTGCTTCACCACTTGCATGGAGAAACGCTGCCAATCAAAGCGCGAAGTCGGTTGTTCGAAATGTAAATGCGGTGGAAGTTCTTCATGTTGCAAAGCCAGGACGAGTTTAATAAAACCCGCGATGCCCGCGCCTGCCTCCAAGTGTCCGATGTTGGTTTTGACCGAGCCGATCAACAATGGGCGCTCAACAGGCCGCGACGAGGCGTACGCATTCGCGAGTGCTTTTAATTCGATGGGATCGCCCAGCGAGGTGCCGGTGCCATGCGCTTCGATGTAGTCAATTTCTTCGGGATTCAATCCTGCGTGTTTCAATGCGCTGCGAATCAAGGCTTCCTGGGCGGGGCCGTTGGGCACGGTCAAGCCGCTGCTGGGGCCGTCCTGATTGACCGCCGACCCGCGAACCACGGCAAGAATGCGATCGCCGTCGGCTTGCGCGTCGCTCAACCGCTTTAACACGACCACGCCGCAGCCTTCGCCGCGCACCATGCCGTCAGCGCCATCGTCAAAGGCGCGGCAGCAACCGCTGGGCGACAGCACTTTGGTTTTTGATAACGCAAGGTTCGTCACGGGCGACAACATCAGATTGACGCCGCCCGTCAACGCCGCGTCGCATTCACGGTTTTGCAGACTGCGCACCGCCTGGTGCATCGCCGTCAGCGACGACGAACACGCCGTGTCAATCGCCATACATGGCCCGCGCAGCCCCATCACATACGAGAGGCGCCCGGCGGCGGCGTTGTTGGTGTTACCGGTGATGTGGTAGGTATCAATATTGGACACGTCTCCGGTTTCAAGATTGATTTGCGAATGGTCATTGGAAGTGACGCCGATGAACGCCCCGGTCAGTTGCCCCGAAAGCCGTTCGCGCACCATGCCCGCGTCTTGCATTGCTTGAAAAGCCGTTTCAAGCAGGATGCGCTGCTGCGGGTCCATGGTGATCGCTTCACGCGGCGAGATCGAAAAAAACGGCGCATCAAATTCTTCGACATGGTCAATGAATCCACCGTGGCGGGTGTTCATCTTGCCGGGCGTTTCAGGGTCAGGGTCGTAATAGTCGTCAATGTCCCAGCGGCTGGCGGGAATCTCCGACACCGAATGGACGCCCGCTTTTAAATTGCGCCAGAAGGCTTCGGGCGAATCGGCGGCGCCGGGAAAGCGGCAGGCCATGCCAATCACCGCGATGGGTTCGGCGCGCTGTTGTTCGAGCGCGTCGATTTTGGCTTGCAGGGTTTCCATCGCGACTAACGCGCGCTTGAGCGGCGAAAGCGAGTTGGTTTCGGCTGGCTGGTTCATAGTTAACCTATTTATAGTGATTCGAGTTTTTTCAACAACAATTGCTCGGCTTCTTCTTCCGACATGGCTTTGATCGCTTCAGACGACGCGCCAACATCTGGTTGCGCTTGCGTCGGCGCTTCGGGTTCGTGTTCGGGCGGCGCTGTAATTTCATTTAATAAATAGTCAGTCAGGGTTTCGATAGTGGAATAATCAAACGCCAAGGTCGAAGACAATGTCGTCTGCAAATCTTTTTCCAATTGGTTTTTCAGTTCCATCGCAGTGAGTGAATCCATGCCGATATCAAAGAAACCCTGCTCAGCGTTAATAGTTCGGGATGCGTCCAGACAAAGCACGTTGGCCAGCGCCGATTGAAGGTGCCCAGCCATTAAATCCCGTCGCAGGGTCTCAGGCGCATCACCAATCACCTGAACGAGCGATTGCTTCGTTTGTTGAACGACCGCGTCTTTGGAACGCAAGCCTGTGCGCATCTCATCGAACAAGCGGCGTTGACGCCGGGCTTCATACACGCCGAGAAAACGCCGCCAATCAATCTTGGCGGGCGCAATGCTCGACGGCGCGCGCTGCATTAACGCTGAAATCGCCGGGATGGTTTGATCTTTGCCTGTGGTTTGAATGCCCATGCGTTTGAGTTCGTCAACGATCTCATCGGGGAACATACCGCCGCCGGTAATTGGCCCCCAATTGACCGACAAACCAGGCAAGCCCAAGGCGCGGCGGTGATTGGCAAGCCCATCCAGAAAATGGTTCGCCGCGACGTAATGCCCTTGACCGTTGGCGCCCCACAGCGAAACCATTGATGAAAACATCACGAAGAAATCCAGCGGCCTGTCTTGTAAAGCGCAATGAAGGTTCCACGCGCCCGCAACTTTAGCGGCGAACTGCGCTTCGATATCCTGGGCGGCGAGTTCGCGCAACGGCTTGTATCCGGCAACGCCCGCCGCATGAAATACGCCGCGCACCACAACCGGCCCGCCATCAAGCCGATGGATAAGACCGCGCAATGATTGCGCGTCGGCGACGTCAATTTTTTCGATCTGAACATCAACGCCCGCATCACTCCAGCCTTCGACGCTTTGCATGGCTTCGTCACTCGTCGCACCGCGACGCCCCAGCAGAACAAGTTGTTTTGCACCCTGATTGATTAGCCATTGCGCCGTCGATAACCCTAACGCGCCCAGACCGCCAGTGATGAGATACGCGCCGTCGCTCGCGACGGGCGGCATGACGCTCTGGCTTTTTTGTGCGCGTTCAATTCGCGCAACATAACGCTGTGCGCCACGAAGCGCGACATGGTCTTCCCGGTCTTCACATTGCAGCTGCCGCAACGCAGTGCGCCAATCGGCGGCGCCTGGCGGAGACGGCAAATCAAGTAAGCGAATTGCCCGGTCAGAAAATTCCAACAACGCGTTCTTGCCAAAACCCCATAACACGCTTTGCGCAAAACCGGGCGCTGGCTCCGTTTCATCAACGCGCTGTGCGCCGCTCGTCACAACGCACACGGATGCGGAGATACTTTGCCGATCGAGTTCGCACAGCAAGTGGATGAAGCCCATCGACGCGGATGCGCAAGATTGCGCCAGTCCGGCGCCATGTGGATATTGTTGGGCAATGAGGCCGAATCCCCAAAGATAGACGCAGCGGACTGTCGCATCATCAGGCAGCGTTAATTCATTTATCAATTTAGAATAGCCTGATGCGTCATGCGGATTCAGCGCAAACTCATCTTCGCGAATTTTCTTATATTGTTTTGCTGCATAGACTGTGATGTATTTTTGCGAAGCGAGTTTTAACTCTTGCTGAAGCGCTTTCGGCTCTGAATTCTCATCGCAGAAAAGCAGCCAAACATCATCCGGCGCCGTTTGCGGGTTGCGTGCAATTAAGATTGATTGCTTGAACAAGTCGCGGCGATCAACGTTTGCGGGCGAGACGGATTCGGTTTCTTCAAACCCGGCCTCCTGCAACAAATGCATCCATTGCGGCTCATCCAACAAGGGGTGTTCTGTGCGCAAATCCCGGTCGTCAAATCTCCACCAGCCTTCCGTCAATCCCCAAATCATTTCTACCCACGCCATCGGCGCGGTGTTCTCTAATAGAAGCATTAAACCGCCGGGCGCCATCAGTTGCTTTGCGTGAAGCACCGTCTGTTTTAAGTCGCGGGTGGCGTGTAACACGTTAAACGCAATCACCACATCATAACTCTGCGCATCGAAGCCCTGCGCGGCTGGGTCGGCTTCAATATCCAGCGTCTTGTATTGGAGAAAGCCATATTGCTTGAACGACTCTTTCGCCTTGGCGAGAAAGTGGGGCGACAAGTCAGTAAAGGTATATTCAACGCCGTCGGCTGGCAGCGCGGGAAGAATGTACGACGTAGCGCCGCCGGTGCCTGCGCCGATTTCAAGGATGCGCAACACGCGCCCGTCGGGGCGGGTTGACAGCAACGCCTCCAGCGCGTGTTTCAACTGGTTGTTCATCAAACGGGCGCCGGGCGAGTCGCGGTAAATGGTTTCGGTTTCATTGCGTTTGTCTTGCGCAAAAATCACATCGACGGCATTGAGAGAGTCTTGCAGGATCGGGCCGATTTGCGCGGCGCACCGCTTCATTAAGCCCAGTTCGGCCCAGCCATTGGGATGCTGCGCTAGCAGTTGTTCATGCAGCGACTCGCAGGCTTTTGCGTCCGCAGACGGCGCGACGGCCCAACCGTCCCCGTCGCGTTTGACGATACGGTGTTGTTCTAACCAATACAACCAACGCCGCAGCAAAATCTCAAATGACGGCAGCACGCGCAATGCAGCCTTTAATTCAACAAATGAAAAACGTTGATTTGCGGGCATTGCTTCACACAATGCGTTTTGAATATATAGACATGCCAAGCGATCCAGCCCTTGCAACAAATCGCCGTAACGCTGCAACTCATCGCTTCGGACGGCGCCTTGCAATTTCGGCAGAATAGAAGCGGCGATCTCTTTCGGCGCCATTAACGCCGCGTTGGAACCGATGAATGGTTGAGGCCGCCAGACGATGGAATAATAGTCATCGGCGGAGAATGGACTACGCGTCGATTGGTCAGCCTTTTGCACCCGCATTCCATCAATCAATGCAATCGCTTGTTTATTCTCGTCGAATAAAACCATGTCGGCATGATGCGAACGTTCATTATCTGTATCGTCATTTCTTTTCAGATAACACCACTTCGGCTGCGCGTTGTTCACAACGACGTAGTCTTTGATCCCCACTTGCAAAAACAAAGATGCGTCTGTGTCATCAATAAAGAGCCCGCCGAATGTCTGGGCGCAAGCGTCGAGCAACGCCGGGTGAATGCAGTCGCCGTGAGCGCCCCGCATGGCGTCTGGAAAATCCAACTGCGCCAGGCATTCATCGCCGCCCGTCCATAACTCTTTGATGCGCTGAAAGGCGTCGCCGAATTCAACCCCGTGCTCTTGATAGCCTTGATACAAACGCGAAACGTCGATGGCGATAGGCACGCGCTCACGCACCGCATCAAAATCAATTTCGTTCTGCAAAACGGCGCTTTGCGCAACCGCGCCGCCTGAAACCAGGCGCAGCCACTCATTGTTTGTTTGGTCGCGTCCAAAAAGTTGAAAAGAAAAATCGCCGTCCTTATCTTTTGTAATGATTAACTGAAGAGTTGCCGACTGGTCTTCTTCCAGAATACAAGGCTGATGAAACTGAATAGAAGACAGTTGTAGGGTTTGGTCTGGAAGCGCCTGATGAAGCCCAGCGCGCGCTGTTTCCAAATAAAACGCCGCAGGCAAAACCCACTCGCCGAATACGGCGTGATCGCGCAAATAGGGGAACGCCGCCAAACTCACGTCCGTCTCAAATAGCCATTCGTTGTCATGCGCCGCGCAGTCGATTCTTCGATGAAGCAAGGAATGAATCGGTGACGAAGCCGCGAGCCGGGCGCCAGGTTTATAGCCTTTTTCCGGCGCCCAATATGACTGGCGCTGAAATGGATAGGTCGGCAAATCAACCACCCGCCCCCGGAACGGCCGATACAACGCCGCCCAGTCAATCGCCGCGCCTTGGCGATACAGTTGCGCGACGGACGGCAGCAGCGCGTCCCAATCGTCAATGCCTTCGTTCAAACTCGGCAGCCAGTCAACGCTGGGACCCGCAACGCAATAACGCCCCATGCCGCACAACACCGGCTTCGGCCCGGCTTCAAGAAATACGCCGACGCCCATATCCGCCAGCGTTTCCATGCCGAGGCTGAATTCCACCGGGTTGCGAATGTGGTCGCGCCAATAACGCGCACAGGCAATTTCATCGCCCGCGATCGCGCCGCTGCGGTTTGAAATCAATTCGATTTGCGGCGGATGAAATTCGACCGTTTCAGCAAACGCCTCAAACGCGTCCAGCATCGGTTCCATACAGGATGAATGAAACGCATGAGAAACCGTCAACGCTTGATGGCGTATCTTTCGTTTCTTTAATTCAGCGATCACTTTTTCAATCGCGTCTTGCTTGCCTGAAATCACAGTATTGCGCGGGCCGTTAAACGCTGCGCAGGACAGGCCGTCTCCATACGGACGGATCAAGTCATCGACCAACGCGCGATCATCTAACACCGCGACCATGCCGCCGTCTTGCGGCAGCGACTGCATCAGCCGCGCGCGTTTCGCAATGAGAGCAGCGCCGTCTTCGAGCGAAAACACGCCCGCAACCGCCGCCGCCGCATACTCGCCCACGCTGTGCCCCATAAGCGCACTCGGCGCCGCGCCCCATGACATCCACAATTTCGCCAGCGAATATTCCAACGCATACAGCGCGGGCTGAGTAAAAGCGGTTTGATGAATCGCCCCGTCGCCGCCTGCGTTCTTGTACAGAACATCAACAATTGATTGCCCTAGAATCGGCTGCAAGATCGCGTCGCACCGCGTCAGTTCTTCACGAAACACAGGACACGTCTCAAACAACCCGCGCCCCATGCCGGGATATTGCGAACCTTGTCCTGTAAACAAAAACGCAATTTCCGGCGGCTTGTTTGTGTGTGCAAATTGCGTTTCGTCTAAAGTGTTTTGCAATTCGCGTTGCAGCTCCGGCAATGACGATGCGATAATCGCGACGCGGTTGTTCCAATGCGCGCGTCCGGCGTTTGCGGTATAACAAACGTCGTTCAGCGAGAGGCCCGGCTCGCGCTCAAATCGATCAAGATAATTTTTTAGCAACTCGCTCAAAGCGTTATCATTTTTGGCGGACAATGCAAATACATTTTGCTGCGACGGGAACAGGGATTCAGGCGCAACCGCTGGCGGGGCTTCTTCAAGAATGATATGCGCATTCGAACCGCCGAAGCCAAACGAGCTGACTCCAGCCAAACGCAATGTACGCGTAGAGTTCCATTCTTCCAATTGCGTCACAGGCCGGACGGGGATATTGTCCCAATCGACCAACGAATTCAATGTCTTGATATGAAGCGACGCGGGCAACTGGCGCTTATGCAAACACAGCGCCGCCTTGATGAAGCCCGCAACCCCCGCCGCCGTTTCCGCATGGCCGATATTGCTTTTCACCGAAGCGATGCGCAGTGGTTGATCGGACGCGCGCCCCGCGCCATACGCCGCCGCCAGCGCTTCAACTTCGATGGGGTCGCCCAATGAAGTTCCTGTTCCGTGCGCTTCGACGTAATCAACGTCGCCGGGTCCAACGCCAGCGTCCACCAGTGCGCGGCGAATCACCTGCTCTTGCGCGAGTCCGTTGGGCACGGTGATGCCGCTGGTTTTTCCATCCTGATTGACCGCTGATCCACGCACCACCGCCAATATCGAATCGCCGTCAGCCAGGGCGTCGTCAAGACGCTTGAGCGCAATCACGCCGCAGCCTTCCGCGCGGGAAAACCCATCCGCGGATTCATCAAACGTCTTACAGCGCCCGTCCGGCGCCAGCATCTTCGCGCGCGAATGGTTGATTGAAACCGACGGCGTCAGAATTACATTCACGCCGCCCGCCAGCGCAACGCTGCACTCGCGGCTACGCAAACTTTGGCAAGCCAGATGAATGGCGGTCAGCGATGACGAACAGGCGGTGTCGATTGCAACGCAGGGGCCATGCAATCCCAAAAAATACGACAAGCGCCCCGCCGCTACGCTATGAGCGGCGCCGGAGCCCATGTACAGATCATATTGCGCCGGGTCGCGGTCGAGCATCAATTGGGTATAGTCGGCGCCGCTGATTCCAATGAACACGCCAGTTTGGGATTCTTGCAACTGTGACGGCGCAATGCCCGCCCGCTCAACCGCTTCCCAGGCGGTCTCTAACAACAGGCGCTGCTGCGGGTCCATACTGGCGGCCTCGCGCGGCGATATCCCAAAAAATTCGGGATCAAACGCATCAATGTTTTTCAAAAACCCGCCGTTGCGTACATAGGTTTTTCCCGGTGCGTCTGGCGAAGGATCATACCAGTCATCGCTCGACCAGCGATCTTCAGGAACTTCGGTGATCGCGTCAACGCCGTCGCACAACAGTTGCCAATACGAGCGCAGCGAATCAACCCCGCCCGGCAAACGACACCCCGCGCCCACGACAGCAATTGGCGCAAACTTTGGCTGTTTGGCTTCATCCAACTGTACGCGCAAATCTTGAATGACCTGCACGGCGCGCTTTAAGCGCTGGGCGTGATCGCCTGGTTGGTTTAATGCATCATTCATCGTAAGTGCCGTTCCTCTGCCTGGTCCAGTTCCTGATCGAGCAATGCGCCCAATTCATCTTCCGACAGTTGGTCGAGATTATCTGGCGTTGACGCTGCCGTCTCTTGCGCGACGGGCGCGCGCGGCGTTTCGGGTTTTACTTCATCTTGTTTCGACAATATATACTTTGATAGTTTGGCGACGCTGGGATGATTGAACGCAATCGTCGGCGGGAGGTTCAACCCAAACGCGCGATGCAACTGGTTGCGCAATTCCACCGCTGACAGCGAATCCATGCCCATATCAAAAAAGCCCTGATTGAGCGCAACCTTTTCGTCTGCATCCAGCCCAAGGATTTCTTGAACCAAGCGGGCGATAGTTTCATGTAAGTACGCTTCTTTTTGGGCGGGCGGCATGGATTGCAGATCAACCAATTCCGCCTTGGCTTCTTTCACGCCTGCTTGTTGATTCACCCGCAGCGTTTCATAGAAGGGGCGCCGCATCAGCGCGTCCGGCCATTGCGCCCAATCAATGACAGCCGCTGCAACTTGCCGCGCATTGATGCGCATGGCGCGTTCAAAACAGCGCAATCCGGTTTCGGGCGACATGGCAGCCACGCCTTTTGATTTCAAGCGTTCTTCCACTCCTTCTTCAACCACTGCGCCGACCTGGCCCCACGGCCCCCAATTGATGCTCATCGCGGGCAGGCCGCTTGCGCGGCGATACGCCGCCAGTTCATCGAGAAAGACATTGGCGGCGGCGTGGTTTGACTGGCCCGGCGAGCCGAAGACCGCCGTCGTGGTCGAAAACAGCACGAAGAAATCGAGCGACAGATTACGCGTTTGGCGATGTAGGTTCCACGCGCCTTTGACCTTCGCGTTCATCACCGATTCAAAGCGGTCCCATGTCTGGCGAAGCAACATGCCGTCGTCTAACGCGCCCGCCGCGTGAATCACGCCCTTCAATGCGCAGCCGTTTTCTTGCGCCGCTTGCAACACAAGTTTTATCTGCGCCTCATCGGCAACGTCGCAGGCTTGCCATTTCACTTTTGCGCCATCGCGGTTCCATTGGTCTATTTTCTGTTGCGCATCTTGGCGGGGCGCATTGCGCCCCAACAACACAATGCGTTTCGCGCCGCGTTCAAGCAGCCATTCTGCAATCAACAAACCCAATCCGCCCAAGCCGCCCGTGATAACATAGGCCGCGTCGTCGCGAATGATGATTTCATTCGGCTTGCTTGCTGGGGCCAATCGGTCGAGGCGGGTTTCATATCGAACGCCGTTGCGGTAAGCGATCTCATCGCCGTCGTCATTCGCCGTCAGTTCGTGTACAAGCGCAAGCAGCGCTTGTGGATCGCCGCGCTCGAGATCAATGCTGCGCGGGCGCCATTCAGGGTGCTCCTGCGCGATGACGCGGCGCAGCCCCCATAGCGTGGATAGATGCAACTGCGCGAGCGGGTCTTCCGCTGTGACAGCAACGGCATTTGACGTAATGATGTTGAGTTGAGGAGGCGAGGGCAAATCCGCCGCCGCCAATGCTTGCAGCGTCGTTAAAATACTTTCGCAAGCGGTTTTATTTTGCGCGATAACATCCTCCGCCGTCCAATCGTCGTCAATACAATCTTCGTAGCCCGGCACAAACACAACCCCGCGGATGACGCTTGATGATTGAAACGCCGCAGCGACTTGCGCGTCTGACGCTGACGGTTTAAGCGAAATCACGTCGCCGCCGCGCGTTTTTAATTGCGCCTGCAATTCGTCTGCAAGGGCGCCGCCGTTATGAATCAGCAGCCATGCGCCATTCGCAGCGCAAAGTTGCGAAACTTCTTTCCGGGCGAGTAACACGCTTTGGTTTGACAACAAACCCGCCTGAGGCGTCAGGTCGCAGCAATCAACAAACTCGCGCGCCTGAAACAATTCGCGCCATTGTCGCGTTGAGATCAACGGGTGCGCGCCGCGCAAGCCTACGTCTTTAAAACGCCACCAGCCCTCGGTCAGTCCAAAGATTAAATCCAACAACCGCACCGGGCCGACGCCTTCATACAACGCGACCACGCCGCCAGGGGCGAGCAGGTGGTGAATTTTTGAAAGCGTTTCACTTAAATCTTTCGTCGCATGGACGACATTGGCGGCGATAACGATATCGTATTCACCCATAGAAAAGCCTTGGGCTTGAACGTCGCGTTCGATATCAAGCGTCTTATATTCGACAAAGTCATACTCGCTGAATTTTTCGCGCGCCTGCTGAAAGAACGCCGGAGAAATATCGGTGTACGTATACTCGACCTGATATCCGGGGAGATGAGAAAGAATATACGCTGTCGTCCCGCCCGTCCCCGCGCCGATCTCCAAAATGCGAACGGTTTGCCCCGGCGCAAGCCCTTCGAGAGCGCCCGAAACCGCTTGTTGAACCAGGCGGTTCATCACCGTAGCGCCGGGCGAGTCTTGATAGAGACGCGCAGCGCTAACTTCGCCGCCTTGTGGAAACAACAATGGCAGCGGATCAACCTCACCGCGCAAAACGCCTGCTAGATTTCGAGCGCAACGGTCAAACACAGTGATTTCGGCTTGCGCCTCTGGATACATCTTGAGCAGTTGTTCGACCGTCGCCTGTGGATTCACAAATTCGATTTTACGTTTCAACGTCCACGCTTCGCCGTTGCGAACCAGCCAACCGTCTTCAACCAAAATATTCAACAAGCGCCGCAACAGACGGCGATGCTGCGGGAGAATATCAATCGTTTTTTCTTCTAGGCATTCGCCAGCGTCAAGCCGAAACCCCAGGTCGAGCAACGCGTTACCGATATAGGCGCACGCCAGCGTCTCTAACTGCGCGAGACCTTGCAGATAATTTTCAATGTCGTTTCCGCGCGTGCACGATTCAAGCAACGGCGCGGCCTGCTGCATTAACGCACCGCCGCAAACTAGAGATAGCGGTTCGTTTGCATTCGGCTTTCGGGCGCGAACAGCCCAGTTCAATTCATAAAACAAGTCGTCGATATCGTTTGCTTGAGGCGCGCGCATCAACTGCTGCATCGCTTCAACAAACGCAGGCAACATTTTTTGTTCTTCATTCGTGAACGTCCCGACCGATTGCAATCGCCGCAACAAAGATTCGGCATCGCCAAGTTCCAACGGTAACGTCTGTGTTTTTTCTTCGACCCAATAGCGCTTGCGCTCAAAGACCGTCGCGGGCAAACTGGCTCGTTTGGGTGAATACTCCTCTTCAATCGCGCTAAGAACCACATGACAATTGGTCCCGCTGGCGCCGAACGAACTGACGCCGATGCAAACCCCGGTTGGAAACGCCTCTTGCTGCGCCGTCACCCGTACGGGGACGCCCGCCCAGTCGATATGCGGGTTAGGCGTCTTGAAATGCAGATGCGGCGGAACCAATCCGTTTTGCAATATCAATATAGACTTGATCAAACCCGCCATGCCCGCCGCCGCTTCGAGGTGGCCGATGTTGGTTTTGACGGAGCCGACACGGACCGGGTTTTCACTATCGCGGCCTTTTGACAGCGTATTGGCGATGGACTGAATTTCAATCGGGTCGCCCAGCGCGGTACCTGTGCCGTGCGCTTCGACGTAATGAATCTGGTAGGACTTTACTTTCGCATTTTCGAGCGCCTGTTGAATCAACGCCTCCTGCGCGCGCCCATTCGGGACAGTGAAGCCGCTGCTGGGGCCGTCATGATTCATGGCGGAACCGCGCACCAACGCCAGAATGGGATCGCCGTCACGCCGCGCGTCTGACGCGCGCTTCAACACCACCACCGCGCAACCCTCGCCGCGCACATAACCATTCGCCGAGGCGTCGAAGGTTTTGCACAAACCGTCCGGCGACAACATCCGCGCCCGGCAAAGCGCAATCGCAGGCGTGGGCGTCAACATCAGATTCACGCCGCCCGCCAATGCAACCTCGCTATCGCCCAATCGCAAACTCGCGCAGGCAGCATGAAGCGCCGCCAACGACGAAGAACAAGCGGTGTCGATGGTCATGCAGGGGCCGTGCAATCCATACGTAAACGCCAGCCGCCCCGCCGCCGCGTTGAGCGCATTGCCGGAGCCGTAATAGGCGTTGACGCCTGTTTGCGAACGGGAGATCAACTCGGCATATTCATTGTACGTTGCACCTATGAAGACGCCCGTCTTGCTACCGCGCAACGATTCGGGTTTCATCCCGGCGTGTTCGAGCGCCCGCCACGAGACTTCCAACAACAGGCGCTGCTGCGGGTCCATATTGCGCGCTTCGTTCGGAGATATCTTAAACCGCTTGGCGTCGAACAGATCAACGTCGCGCAGAAAACCGCCTTTTTTTGTGTAATAGGTTCCAGGCGCCTCCGGGTCTTCATTAAAGAACGCGTCGGCGTCCCATCGTTGCGCGGGGATATCAGAGACGGCGCAACGCCCATCACGCAACATACGCCAATATGATTCAGCGCCATCGTCCGCGCCGGGAAAACGGCACTCCATCCCGACAACCGCGATTGGCTCAGAACGGCGGCGCTGCATGGCTTGTAATTTTGACGCCGCGTCGTCAAGCGCTTTCATCAAACGCTTAGGGTCAAGCATCGCCGCCTGGTTTGTATCCGTCATGATATTTTCTTCCAAACCGTTCCCACCACGGGTTCCTTCAACACGTTTCCTTCACAGCGGAGAGTTTCGATCCTGCCGCCCTCGCCGATTTCAAATCGCAATTCAATTGGCGTCGATTCCAACAAAAACACATCGCCATGAAAGGGCAACGCTTTCATCTGAAAGGCGTCGTCAAACTGCAACCCGTTCTCATTCGCCAAAATTTTCCATTGATGGCCGCTGCTTGTTTCCTGATACGTCCCCGCATATTCATCCAACGGGCGCGTGGGCGCCGCCGGGCCTTGATAGTCGCTATCTGATACAAAGCGTGAAATATCGTGCAAAATCACGCTCCAATTATCCTCTGACGTATTCATTTGAATTTTCTCGAATGTGCTGGCTTCGAATAGCGCATCGGTGATCGTTCGGAATTCAACATACGCCTCGATCAATTGATCGAACGAACCAACGCCGTGCGCCTTGCCGTAGGCCGTTTGCGAAAACTGATCGAGCAGATACTGGTCGAACCCTTCGCCCCGCCTGGCTGCGATACGGCGCAACGCCGCGCCAACGTCGGGTTGAACAAAATAGACCAGCTGCGCATTGACCGCTGAGAAACACTCTTCAAACTGCTGTACAGCCTGCAGAATTTCGTCCTTGCCCTGGTTCATCCGAAACAGGCAACCCGCAAAGAGTTGGTAGATGCAACTTTCAAACAAATGGATCTGCCCATCGTTATTCAATTGGTTCACAAATTCCGCCGCGCGGTCCAAGACTTGCTCAACCGCCGCTTCGGGCGGCGCCTGGTTCTGTAATGCAAATTCCACTTCGCGGCTCTCGACAACCGGGTGCGGCGCCGCATGTTCGTAATACCACTTCGCATCGGCCCCCTTACGCAGCAGATCGAGATAGATCAACTGCGAGGTGGTCGATTTGCCCGAACCGGAAATTCCATCAAAAAAGATCACATTCAATTTCTGCATCGTTCCTTCTGCGTTCTATTCATCACTTAACAATGATTCTAATTGCGCCAATTTTTTTGCAAGCGCGTCGTCGGGTTCATTCGCGACAGGTTCATTCGTACGATCATCGTCTTCATTCTTTGCGGGTGCGCTTGTATTCGCGCTCCAACCTAAGTTATCAAAAATATGCGCCGCCAGATCATGCGCGTTGGGGTAACTGAACACCGCCGGGGCCGCCAACGAAACACCCAGCGACCGCACCAGCCGGTCTTTGAGATCGACCGCCAGCAGCGAATCCATACCCAGTTGAAAGAAACCGTCATGCGCATCAGGCAGTTGACCGCCTTCATATCCCAGCAAGTCGGCGACGATGGTTTGGACATGCAACCGCAAAGCGCCAAGGCGTTCTTCATCAGCAAGCGCCTCGATTGTTTGCAGCGCATTTCCAGATTGCTCCGGTTGCACGTTTGTTGGAGCCGAATCAATTAATTCTTCAAAAAAGCGATGGCGCCCGTGGATTTCAAACAGGTTTGACAAGCGGGGCCAGTCGACATCCGCCGCAACCGTTTGAGCGGCGCCGGACGACAACACACGTTGAATTGCAGCAAATGACGCCTTAAAACTGAGCGGCGTGATTCCCATCGTTGATAGCAGATCACGCGCGGATTCGGTCGCCATTCCATCGCCGGGCCACGGCCCCCAATTGATGCTATGCGCGTTGCAGCCTTGTTTTGCAGCGTCGCAGGCGAGCGCATCGAGAAAATGGTTCGCCGCTGCATAATGGCTTTGATTTTTGGAACCCCACACCGAAGCAATGGATGAATAGAGCAAAATAAAATCAAGCGAAACGTCTTCCACTGCATTGAGCAGGTTCCATGCGCCCAGCGTCTTGGAGCGCATGACGTTATCCATTTGGGTTTCATCTAAATTTTCAATGCTCTGATATCCCGCCGCCCCCGCCGCATGAATAACGCCTTTGAGCGACGGCGCCTCGCGCTGAATGCGGTCAACAATTTTTTGCATCTCACCCGCATCGCATACATCGCCGCGCCAGACATGCACCACCGCGCCTTGCGCGCGAAGCGCCTGCACTTGTATTGCAGTCTGCTCTGTCTCGCCGCTGCGATTGGTCAACACCAGCGAACGCGCGCCGCGTTCCACCAGCCATTGCGCGGTTTGCAGGCCCAATGCGCCTAAGCCGCCGATGGTCCAATAAGTTGCGTCTGCGTCGATCAATATTGGATTCACGCTGTCACGCTTGCAGGATGCCAAGCGGGCGACAAAGCGCTTCGCTCCCCGCAAGGCGGCGATCATTTCGCTGCCGCCGATTGCGCATTCAAGCAGCAATCCATTTAATTCATCTTCATGGCTGCCATCGCCTAGATCAATCAATCCGCCCCAGTGTTCGGGAAACTCCAACGCCGCCGCTTTACCAAAACCATGCAAGGGCGCCTGCGCAATCGCGACGCGACCTTTATCGTCAGGCAATGCGCATGCGCATTGGGTCACAGCCCAGATTTTCAGCGCATTGTTATCACTGCGTTTCGCGACCGCTTGCAACAAACGTCGCATGGAGCCGCAGATGCTTTCCGGCGATCGCTGCAACTCTTCTACCGTAAGCGCATCAGTTGGCGGCGCATCCAGGGCGCCGAAATATAACACGGCCCGCATGGAAGCATCGCTTCGACCGAGTTCATCCAACGCACGATCCAGGTCGCCGCCAGGCGGCAACATGACGACATGTTGGCCTCGCGCTTTCAGGCGTTGCTCTACGGCTGCGGCGACCCCACCTGCGTCGCTCAACAACAACCAGGCGCTTTGCGTTTGCAAACAAGAGGGACCATCCGGCAGCGGCTCTTCGCGCCAGACGGTTTCATACAAATTTTCTTTCAGTGGGCGCTCGAACGCCTGTATTGCTTCGATTACTTTCGGCAACAACTGCTGTTCGTCAGCGTTGAATTCACCGCTCGCGAGCAAGCGTTGCAACAACGCATCCGCGTCATTTAATATAGAAACCGAAGGCGCTGCCGCCTCGTCAAGCCAATAGCGTTGGCGCTTGAACGGAACGGCGACCGTCCCCGTAATTGATAAAGCGGATTCTCTATCAACGCCGCTTAAAACCACGTGGCAATTGGTCCCTGAAATACCAAACGAGCTGACGCCAGCGCATGGCGGCGCTTCGCCTTGGTTCAATTCAATTTGATGGTCAGCAACACGCACATTGAGCGCACTCCAATCAATATGCGGACTCGGCGTCTGAAACAAAAGTTGTTTTGGCAATTGTTGATGTTGTAAGCACAAGACGGTTTTAATAACGCCCGCGACCCCCGCCGCCGCTTCGAGATGGCCGATGTTGGCTTTGACGGAACTCAACCAAAGCGGACGCTCACGCTGGCCTTGAAACACGGCGTCAATCGCCCGCGCTTCGATCGGGTCGCCCAGCGCCGTGCCGGTCCCATGCGCTTCGATAAAATCAATTTCATCCGGCGCAACGCCCGCATTCTTCATCGCGCTGCGAACCACGGCCTGCTGCGCCTGCGCGTTGGGAACAGTCAGCCCGCTGCTGCGTCCGTCATGATTGACCGCCGAGCCGCGCACAACCGCCAGCACCCGGTCTCCATCGCGCTGCGCGTCTGACAAGCGCTTGAGCGCCAACACGCCGCAACCCTCGCCGCGTCCAAATCCGTCCGCCGCTGCGTCAAACGATTTGCTGCGTCCGTCCGGCGCCAGGGCTTTCGCTTGCGACAAAAACAGGTTCACGCGCGGCGACGCCATGAACTGCACCCCGCCCGCCAAGGCGAAGCCGCACTCATTCAAACGCAAACTTTGACAAGCCAGATGAAGCGCAACCAACGACGACGAACACGCCGTATCAACCGCCAGATTGGGCCCGCGCAGCCCCAACCAATGCGAGACGCGCCCTGCAGCGAAACAAAAGCCGTTGCCTGTACCATCGAAAGTTTCAACTTGCGCCGGGTCGCCGCCGTGTAGTTTGCGCTGCGCATAATCATTCTGCCCGATGCCAATAAATACGCCGGCCTGGCTGCCGGACAAACGCTCCGGTGGATACTGCGCATCTTGCAGCGCCTGCCAACTCACCTCTAATAAGAGGCGCTGCTGCGGGTCGAGGCTTTTGGCTTCGCGCGGCGACATTTCAAAAAAGAACGGATCAAACTGATCGGCGTCGCGCAAAAAATAGCCGTGCCGCACATAACTTTTGCCCGGCGTTCCCGGCGTGGGATGATACAACGCCTCCGCGTCCCAGCGTTCGGAAGGAACAGGCGAAAGCAGATCAACGCCGTCGACCAGTGCGCGCCAAAATTCTTGCGGCGAACCGATGCCGCCCGGTAAGCGGCAAGCCATGCCGACAATCGCAATCGGTTCATGCAGCGAACGCTCACTGGCGTCAAGCCGCGCGCGCATTTCTAGCAGCGCAATCGCGGCTTTTTGTAGCGGCGTTAGTTGTGTTGTATGTGAATCGCTGTTCATGTTCGCCATTGTTCAAATTCGTTTTCGATTAGCGCGACCAGTTCTTGCTCACTCATCTCTTCTACCGTTTTGCGACCAGCCATGTTTGCATGTTGCGCGGCAGCCGTATCGCCCGCAAAGCATTGCTCTATCAAATAATCCGCAAGCGCCTCAATGGTCGGATATTCAAAGCCGATGGTTGAAGGCAGCGCCAGTTCAAATTGTGTTTGCAACTGGTTTTTCAGATCAACCGCCATGAGCGAATCCATGCCCATTTCAAAAAAGCCTTTGCTGCAAGAAACCGCATCGCGATCTTTGGCGCCAATGATCTTCATCACGATGGCTTGAATCGCATCCAGCATTCGTATTTTACGCTGCTTCTGTGAAAGAAGCGCTAATTCCTGCCGCAGCGATGTAGTCGTTGAAACCGCAGTAAGTTCTGACAAAAACGCTTGAACGCCTTTCGATGGAAAGCGCGAAGCCGCCGTCTCCCAATCAACATTCAAACACGCAATTTGCGGCGCGGCGCCGTTAAGAATACGCGGCAGGTTCGCCAGCGCCTCATCAGTTTCCATCGCTTGAAAGCCGTTCACAGCGAGCCGCTCTTTGTATTGATGATCGAGTTGCGACGCCATGCCGCCGTCGCGCCACGGCCCCCAATTGACGCTGAACGCATCCACGCCGCGACGCCGCAAGTCATGCGCAAAGGCGTCTAAGAACGCATTGGCTGCGCAATAATTACTTTGGCCTGCCGAACCCAGCAGAGGTGCAATCGAAGAATAAAACAGAATAAAATCACATTTGCATTCTTCCACCGCGCCATAGAGGTTTATTGCGCCAAGCGTTTTAGGCCGCATAACATTCACTAATTTTTTTGAATCCAAATTTTGAATGGTTGCGTCGTCTAAATGTCCCGCCGCATGAATTACGCCTTTGAGAGGCGGCAATTCGCGCTGAATACGTTGGGCGAGTTCCTGCATCGCGTTGGCGTCGCACACATCGCCGCGCCAGACATGCAGCGTCGCGCCCTGCGCGCGCAACGCCTCTAATTTCGCATTGACGGATTCAGCGGCGGCGCTGCGGTTCGATAACACTAACGTACGCGCCCCGCGCCCGACCAGCCATTGCGCCGCACTCAGCCCCAACGCGCCCAGGCCGCCGACGATCCAATAGGTTGCGTCTGGACGAATCGCGACCTCGCGTTTGATATTATTTTTACTCTTCATTAATCGCGCGACATAACGCCGCGTCCCGCGCAGTGCGACGGCGGTTTCGTTCTTCTCGCCCGCCAGTTCATTCAACAACGCGTCGAGTTGCAACTCATCCGAATGCGAGCCAAGATCGACCAGGCCGCCCCATAACTCCGGGTGTTCTAGCGCCGCCGCTTTGCAAAAACCATGCAGCGGCGCCTGCGCGAATGCAATGGGGCCATCGTCATCCGGCAATACGCTTGCGCATCGGGTCGCCGCCCAGATTTTTGTCGGCGTTGCATCACTTCGCTTCGCCAAAATTTGCAGCAAGCGCATCATGGAACCACAAAGCGCTTCATCAGTAGATGCGCCATCCGGCTGCGAATCCAAGGCGCATAAATAAAGAACGCTTTGAAGCGGCGCATGGCATTGTTGCAGTTGATCGAACCCAGCCTCGAGATCGCCGTCGGAAGCCAGCGCAACGACATGACAACCAAACGCGCGCAATCGTTGTGCAATTGCGTCGCCTACGCCGCCTGCATCGCCCAATAAAAGCCAGGCGCCTGCCGAATCGAATTGGCGCAGCCCATCCGGCAGCGGTTGTTCGCGCCAGGCGATTTCATAAAGATTTTCTTTTTGCGGCTGACTGAGCCTACGCAACGCTTCGAGCATTTTTGGCAGCAGGCGCTTTTCATCTTCGTCAAATTCACCGCTGGCAAGAAGGCGCTCGATTGCATTGTGATTTGCATGAAGCGATGAAGGCAAATCTTCGTTTCCGTCTTCGATCCAATAGCGCTGGCGTTGAAACGGATAGGTCGGCAGACTGAGTTTGCGCTGCATATAGCGCGAGTCTACATTGCGCCAATGAATCGACGCGCCGCGCGCGTACAACCGCCCGACGCCTTGCAACATCGTCTTCCAATCGGCCTCGCCCTTGCGCAGACTAGGCAACCATTCGGCGCCGTCATGGGTCACGCAATGCCGCGCCATGCCTGACAACACCGGCTGCGGGCCGATCTCGATTACGGCATCCACGCCAAGTTCGCATAGACGTTGAACGCCATCGGAGAAACGAACCGGCTCACGCACATGCCGCCGCCAATACGCAGCGTCGATTGTCTGTTCTTCGCGTCCACTTAGATTTGAAATCAACGTACAATCCGGCGCATGAAATTCGATAGTCGATGCGAATGCTTCAAACTCGTCCAACATCGGCTCCATCAAAACCGAATGAAACGCGTGTGAAGTTTGCAAACGGCGCGCAGCGGTCCCCTGCGATTCGGCGCGTTGTTCGAGATCCTCTAGTAATTTAACCGGGCCGGAAACCACCGTGTTGCGCGGCCCGTTCAGCGCCGCCAACGAGAGGCGCCCATCATAGTGCGCGACCAGTTCTTCCGCCTGCGCAATCGGCGCCAATAGCGCGGTCATGCCGCCTCCAGACGGAAGCGCCTGCATCAAACGCCCGCGTTCAGCGATGAGCCGCAAGCCGTCGTCCCACGCCATCACGCCCGCCGCGCAAGCCGCAGCGTATTCGCCCACGCTGTGCCCCAATACCGCGCAAGGCTCGACGCCCCACGACTTCCACACTTCGCACAGACCATACGCCAGCGCAAACAAAGCGGGTTGAGAAAATCCGGTTTGGTGAATGCGCTCAGCGCCGTTTTTATACAAACAATCAATTAGCGATTCGTTCAATGATGGGCGCAACACTTCATCGCAGCGCTCCAGCGTCTGACGAAATGTTTCGTTAGTCTCAAACAGATTGCGTCCCATTCCGTGGAACTGAGAACCTTGCCCGGTGAAGATAAACGCAATGCGCGGCGCATCCGTTTTGATTTCGCTGCATTCACAATTCAACAACGCTTCGCGCAATTCGTCGCGCGACGAAGCCAGCGCAGCATAGCGATGACTGAAATGCGCCCGCCCAATGTTGGCGCCGCCGCATACGTCCGCCAATTCGGCGCCGGGGTTTGCATCCAGGTACGCAACATAGCGTTGCGCCGACTCTTGCAAAGCGAATTTTGATTTTGCGGACAAGACCAGAAGATGATGAGAACGTTGGCTGCATTCAGAAAGAGAATCGCTTGCGCTGCTCAATACAATATGACTGTTCGTCCCGCCAAAGCCGAACGAACTCACGCCCGCGTTGCACGTTCCTCGCGACGAAGCCCACTCGACGTTTTGGTCCGCAACTTTCATCGAACTGTTTTCAAATTGAATCAGCGGATTGATTTGTTCAAAATGCAAATGCGCTGGAATGATTTTATGTTGCAACGCCAACACCGTTTTGATCAATCCTGCAATGCCCGCCGCCGACTCCAAATGGCCGATATTGGTTTTGACCGAACCCACCCAACACGTACCGCTGCGCCCTTCGGTTGAGAACACTTCGCGTAGTGTGTTGCATTCAATCGGGTCGCCCAGCGGCGTCCCGGTTCCATGCGCTTCGATATACTGAATGTCGCCCGGCGCCAGTTTCGCCTCATTGAGCGCGCCCAGAATGACGTCACGCTGCGACGGGCCGTTGGGCGCGGTCAAGCCGTTGCTGCGTCCGTCCTGGTTGACCGCCGACCCCCGCACCACCGCGAGAATGTGGTCGCCGTCGCGCTGTGCGTCCGACAGGCGCTTGAGCGCAACCACGCCGCATCCTTCGCCGCGCACATAGCCGTTCGCCGCCGCATCGAAGGTTTTACAGCGCCCGCCCGGCGACAACATTTGTCCGCTGGCGAAAGCTTGCGACAACAGCGGCGTCAACATTAAATTCACGCCGCCCGCCAGCGCCAGGCTGCACTCGTTGCGCAACAAACTTTGCCGCGCCTCATGCACCGCGACCAGCGACGATGAACACGCAGTATCAATCGCCATGCTCGGCCCGCGCGCGTCCAGCCAATACGAAATGCGGTTGGCGGCGATGCTGAATGCCGTCCCGGTTCCATAATATAAATTCGCAGGCGCCTTGGCGGCCTGATGCACTTGCGCATAATCGTTCGCGCTGACGCCGACGAACACGCCGGTATCTTGCGGAACGCCGCCCGCGTATTGCGCGTCTTCTAGCGCTTCCCACGCGACCTCTAACAACAAGCGCTGCTGCGGATCCATGCTCTCCGCTTCACGCGGGGTGATTTCAAAAAACGCCGGGTCAAACTGGTCGACGCCGTCAATAAAGCCGCCCCATTTCGCGGCGGGATGCTCTTCGCGATCAAAGTGTTTCCAGCGCTCAGGCGAGACTTCACGCACCGCGCTTTTACCGTCCACTAATAATTGCCAAAATTCTTCAGAATTCTTCGCGCCGGGAAAACGACACGCCATGCCAATAATCGCGATGGCTTCATTCTCATCTGGGCGTGATGATTGTGTTGCAACTTGAATGGCATCGCCGCCTGCGCTCGTCAATGCAGCAGACAATCGTTCTATGGTTGGGTAGTCATACAACAGCGTCGGCGCAATATCTTTTTTGAGCCATTCCTGCAACGCGCCTGAAATGGCAGCGGCGGCGGCGGAATCTAAACCATACGCAGAAAACGGTTCCGTGATGCGAATTTGTTTGGCGTCAACGCCAGTGCGTCCCGAAATTGTTCGCACCAACCAGCCTTGAATCTCTTCTTTCGATTGCGCGGGCGGCTGCTCATTCAAATCAGAAGAAGACGCCTGCCGTCTCCATTCGGCGACCGTGTGAAGCGAGCCGTCAAGAAAGCGCTGCTTGCAGCCATGGCGCTGAATTTTGCCGCTGGATGTCTTGGGAATCGTCGCCGTGCGCAGCAACAAAACGGCATAAGCCTGCAAATCATGCGACTCGGCAAGCGCCTTGCGTATGGCGGCGATCACTTCATCCGAATTCGCATTGCGCCGATGAATGCGTTCGACCTCCTGCGCAATCACCAGTTGCTCTTCACCATCAACTTCAACCGAAAACGCCGCGCCGCAATTGGGGCGCAAAGCGGCGTGACATTCCTCCACCGTTTTTTCAATATCTTGCGGGTAATGGTTAAGGCCGCGAATGATTAAGAGGTCTTTCAAACGCCCGGCGACATATAATTGACCGTCGCGAATGAACCCCAAATCGCCGGTGCGGAGATAGGTTCCTTCGGGCGCATCTTGAATCTTTGCCGCAAAGGTTTCTTCCGTCGCTTGACCCCGTCCCCAATAGCCGCAGGCTTTGCTCTCGCCCGCCGTCCAGATTTCACCAACCTGATCCGGCATACATTGAATTCGCGTTTCTGGATTCACGATACAAATTTGCGCGGCGTCATTGATCGGGCCGCATGAAACAAATGACTGCACGCCCACGCCTGGCTCGCTGGCGAGTTCAATTCGATGTTCGCCCAGCGCTTCAGAGTTCAAATGGCAAACATGATACTCGTCGCCGACATGAGTCGCGGTAACCTTGAGCGTATTTTCCGCGAGACCAAAACCAGGGATGACCACATTTGGACGCAATCCACATGACGCGAACTTCTGTTGAAAGCGGCGAATGGTTTCATCGCGCACTGGCTCGGCTGCGTTGAGCGCCATCCGCCAGGATCGTAAATTCAACGATGCGTATTTCTCGACAGCGATGCTTTGCGTACAAAGATCAAACGCAAAATTGGGCGCCGCGCTATGGGTGCCGCCGAACTGGCTGATCGCCTCCAGCCAGCAGACCGGAGATTGCAAAAACGAAGCGGGCGTCATCAGATAACAGTCGAACCCCATAAACAGCGGTTCGAGCGCGCCGTAGATCAAACCCATGTCGTGAAACAACGGCAGCCACGAAACCATCACACTGCTGTCATCATGCTTCCAACTCACGTCGAGGTCGATCAAGTTATGGACGAGATTGCGATGGCTGACCATCACCCCCTTGGGCGACGACGTCGAGCCGGAGGTGTATTGCAAAAAAGCAATCGCGTTATCATCCGTTGTTTGCTCGCGCCATTGCGAAGCGCTCGCGTCAAGTTCATCGGTATTGAACCAGGGAACATTTTTCAATTGCGGCGCATTTTCAATCCGCAGGTCTAAATCCGCTAGGATTTGTGAATTGGTCAAGAGCGCAACCGGCGCACAGTCGCCGACGATAGACGCCAAACGCGCATCGGGCCGATTACGCTTGGGCGGGTAGGTCGGCACTGCAATCACGCCCGCATAGAGGCATCCCATAAACGCGGCGATGTAATCCAGCCCCTGATGATAAAGCAACAAGACGCGTTCGCCCGGCGCCGCGACCTCTTGTAGAGACGCAGCGATGCAACGCGCGCGTTCATCGAACTGCCCATAAGTCAACGAAGCGGAAACCGTCCGCCCGTCGCTTAAAAAACGATACGCGCATTGGTCGGCCTGATGTTGCGAGCGATGCCGCAACGCCTCGACCAATGTATGAAACTGCGTCTCTGGCTGATTCATCAATTTACCGTTCTCACAAAAACCTAAACCACTTTGGCGCGGCTTTGGCGCAAATGCGCAAAGCGCTCTTCACCCAACAACGCCGTCAAACAAGCCTGAATCACTGAAACGCCTTCGCGCAAAACTTCCTCTTCAATAGTCAGACACGGTAGAAATTTCACCACCGTGCTTTTGGCGCCGCACAGTTCAATCATCACGCCTTCATCAAACGCGCGACGCGCTAGCGCCCGCGCCAGTTCCGCATTTTTCAAATCCAACCCGTAGATCATACCGCAGCCGCGCAATTCAAAATTGAAATCCTGATAGGTGGTCTTAATTGATGTTAATAATGATTGCAGCAGTTCGCCGGTCTTGTTGATCGAAGCAGCGAATGCGTCGTCTTGCCAATATGTAAGCGCTTCCGTAGCGGCGACAAACGCCAGGTTATTGCCGCGAAAGGTTCCGGTGTGCTCGCCGGGTTTCCATAGATCGAGATGGGGGCGTAGGAACAACATCGCCATCGGCAGGCCGAAGCCGCTCACCGCTTTTGAAAACGCCACCATGTCAGGCTCAATGCCGACTGGCTCGAAGCTGAAGTAATACCCAGCGCGTCCGTTGCCGACCTGTACATCGTCGACGATGATTAAAATCTCATGTCGGCGGCAGATGGTTTGTAAGCGCCGCAGCCACTCATGCGACGCAACCCGCACCCCGCCCTCCGCCTGGATGGTTTCAATCACGACCGCAGCGGGCAAACCGAGGCCGCTGCCAGGGTCGTCTAATTTGCGCTCAAAATAGTCGAGCGTATCAACGCCGGGGCCCATATAGCCGTCAAACGGCATGAAGACAACGTCCTGTCGATTGATGTATTCCTCACGCCGGTAAAACGCATTGCCGGTCACTGCCAACGCGCCCGCCGAAAGCCCGTGATAACCGTTGGTGAAGGCGACAATGTTGCTGCGGCCAGTCGCCAGCCGCGCCAACTTCAACGCCGCCTCAACCGCATTGGCGCCCGACGGCGCGACGAACTGCGCTTTGTAATCCATCTTGCGCGGCTGAAGAATGATGCTCTCCAGGCGTTCGAGATAGCGCTGTTTCGCCGCCGTGAACATATCCAGCGAGTGCATGATTCCGTCGTGTTGCAAATACTCGATCACAGCGTTCTTCATGCGAGGGTTGTTGTGCCCATAGTTCATGGTCCCGGCGCCGCAAAAGAAATCAATGTAGCGCTTGCCGCTGACGTCATACACAAAGGGGCCTTGGGCTTTATCAAACACAACCGGAAACGCCCGGCAATACGAACGCACATTGGATTCAATCCGTTCAAAAATTTCCATCATCTATCCTTTTACGCCTAATATTTTCTCAATGATGCCGGACAGGATTTTTGCATTGTCTTCAACATACGGGCTATAGAGCAAATCATTATGCCCGCCAACGCCCTGGTAAGTCTGAAACGTCCCGCTTGTTACGTCCGCCCATCCCCGCTTGTTTGACAAGACGCGGCCAAAGTTGTCTGTATACACATCGTGAGAACCATCGCACAACAAAAGATGGATATTCGTCTTCACCTGATGATGATCGACCGAGCGCTCAAAGTAGTGATATGCGCTCAGAATGATTCGACGCGCTTTTTCGACCAACACCGCATTCGTCAAATAGGGACGGTTGCTTTCATGCGACAAAAAGCCTGAAATCACATCTTCCACTTCCTGTTTTTCAAATTGCATCGGCTCCATTTTACGGCCAGAATCCACCATGATGATATCACTGACGGTTTTTCCGCGTTGTTCAAATTCACGCGCCGCGTGATAGGCCAGGTTTCCGCCGGATGAATAGCCGAACAATATATAAGGGCCGTCCGCGTCGATCTCTTCAACAAGGTCAACATATTTCGACAAGCGGTTTTCGTGTTCGATAAAGTTGAAACCGTAAAATGCGACCTGTTTCAGCTGTAGCGCGATTTGCATAAACCCCGCCGCGTCGCCCGTCCCCGGTGGAAACGCAAACAGGTTGGCCTTGCCTCCGGCGGCGTTTAACAAGACGCGCGGCTCATCAATTTCTTTGCAGCCGAATTTCGCATAGTCCATCAACGCCGAAGCCAGTTGGCGAATGGTGGGGCGATCAAAAATTGTCGCCAATGGAACCACCACGCCTGTACGTTGGTGGATGCGCGAAACCAGTTTTGATATTTTCAGGCTATGTCCGCCTGAATCAAAAAAGTTATCGTGTACGCTCGGGTTTTGATATTCGAGCGCTTCGGCCCAAGCCGCCGCCAGTTGCGCCTCCATCTCATTTTGGGGCGCTTCATAATCGCGCCCCGGCGCCATGTTTAATTCACCCGGGTCAGGCAAGGCGTTTCGGTCTACCTTGCCGTTTTGCGACAAGGGAAACGAATCCAGTTGCAAAAAATGACCGGGTACCATAAAGTCCGGCAGCGAATGTTTGAGCGATTCGCGCAAATTGCTCACGTCTTGGGTTTCATCCGAGGTGAAATAGGCAGCGAGCAACAATTGACCATCGCGCAATTCTTTGACCAACACCACCGCTTCTTTAATCACGCCAAGTTCACGCAATACGTTTTCAATTTCCAGCGGCTCGATGCGGTGTCCGCGAATCTTCACCTGATCGTCGATCCGGCCCAGATATTCCACCACGCCGTCTGAACGCCAGCGCCCCAGGTCGCCCGTTCGATACAAGCGCTCGCCAGACGGCATTGGACTAGTAATAAATTTTTCCGCATCCAACTCAGGCGCGTTGAGATACCCCCGCGCCAGCCCATCGCCGCCAGTGCAAATCTCTCCCGGAACGCCGACGGGCGTGAGTTCAAAATTTTCATCGAGAACCACGACACAGCTATTCGAAACCGGGCGCCCGATGGGGATATCGCTGTCATAATCCTGATCAATCTTAAAAGTCGTTGTAAACGTCGTGTTTTCGGTCGGGCCGTAACAATTCCAGATTACAAGTTGAGGAAAGCGGCGCCGCGTCATCGTGATGTGGCGCGGTGAAAGTTTTTCGCCGCCGGTGAACAACATTCGCAGACCGTCAAACATATCAATGTTGGTTTCAACCATCTGGTTGAACAAACTTGAGGTAAGCCAGATCATTGTCGTCTGGTGTTTTTTTAGCAGCCGCTTTAATTCGGCGGCGTCGAGAATGGCGTGTTTGGCGGGGCGGCACAAGCGCCCGCCGTGCAACAACGCGCCCCAAAATTCTAGCGTGGAGGCGTCAAACGCAATCGCCCCGGTTTGAAGAATGCGGTCATTTGCGGTGAATTCGATGTGGTTCGTATTGCAAACGAGGCGCACGATAGAGCGGTGTTCGATCATCACTCCTTTAGGCCGCCCGGTGGTGCCGGAGGTATACATAATATACGCGAGGTTTCTTGGCCCGCTGCATTCGTCTATCGGGCCGCAGGCAAGTTCCGCGTAAGCCCGCTGGTCAAGCTGGTTTTTATGGCGCTGCGGCGGCGATGCGGCAGTTGGCTTTTTTTTATTTATACGGATTAATGCATCATAGCCATATTCTGACAATTCACTTTTGTGCTCGCCAAGCATGAAGGAAAACTCGATGGACTCAATCTCCGGCATGTCCACGCGCAGATCGCTGAAAAAGTCGCGATTCAAAAACAATGCTTCCGCATGTTCAATGGTGGTGCGGTCGCCGCGCTGCGCCTGTTCGCGTTGATACTGTAATAGCGATTGGATAAATTGGTCTCTGAGGTCTTGGTCCCACACGTTGCCGAGAAAAATGTATCCCTCATCGCTCATTGTATCGACGGCTTTACGCAGCACATCGCGAAAATAATTGTGCCCGCTAAAACATTGCAACACGCTGTTGATGATGACGAAATCAAATTGGTCTTCTTCCAACTTGTCGGTGTCATGCGCGGGCAAATGGACCAAACGAATATTATTCGCGCCGCGCCGTTCACATTCGTTGCGCGTCCAGTTTAAAATTTCATTTGAGAGGTCCGTACCGCAATAATGCCCCGCCAACGGCGCCAGGCGAAACATGCTGATGCCGGACGAACAGCCGATTTCCAAAATGCGCGAGTCGGGTTTGAGCATCGGTTTCAATTTGATTAACACATTGTCGCCGTATTCGTCCATCACCTCGCGATCAAGCCAATCGCCGGTGTAGCTGCTCTTCCAGCCGCCGCCGGAAATATCATCAAACATGGTGGAGCCGACATAATCCCACACGTCTTCTCGCATAAACTCGCCCTGCGTTTCGATCTCGCCGAAAAAGTCGTCACTATCGGCGCAAACGACAGTTTGCAAATATGGGCATTCCCACTGCAAGATGTTGATGTCGCGAATGAAGCGCTTTTCTGAAAACAAAACCGGCGCCCGGGCGTCGTTCAACATGTACTTCATCCGCTCCAGCGGCGTATCGGAATCAATCGGAAAATACGCGCCGCCCGCTTTAAGAGCGCCCAGCACGACCGACATCATTTCAAAACTTTTTTCGAGCATAAACGCGATGAATGGCTCCGGCGGGAGTTCCAGCCCGATCAAAAAACGCGCGATGCGGTTCGAGGCTTCGTCGAGTTGGCGGTAGGTATATTCCTGTTCATCATCCGCCAATGCGATTGCGTCCGGCGATTGCGCCGCGATCTCAACAAACAGCGCGTGGACGCTTTTATCGCGGGGATAATCAGTTTGATTATCGTTAAAGGCGCGCATCTGCTCTAGCAAATCGCTTTTTTCCACATCATTCGCCAAGAAATTAAAATCGCCTATCTTCATTGTTTCTCTTCCTGCGTTTCGCTGCGCGTGGATTGCATGAAGCGGCCCATCGCGTCCAAGAGCCGACGGATGGACGCCGGTTCAAACCGCGCCGAGTCGTATTCCATATTCAATTCTAAACCGTCGTCGCTTTCTGATGCGAACAGCGTCAAGTCAAATTTTGACGTGTTGAATTCCAAATCAAATTCACTCACGCTGGCGGCTTTCGTCTTGTTCATTTCAACGCCGTTCGGCTTCTCTACGTCTAACTGAATGTCAGAAAAATTCTGATAACCGTATACGACGTTCACCAAGGGCTGCCGCGAAGCGGCGCGGTGCGGGTTCATTTTTTGCACCAGCAAATCGAAGGGATACTCCTGGTGCTCATAGGCCGAATTGGCGGCGTCCATCACCCGCGTAAGCAGTTCGTCAAAATCCAACTGCGCAGAGGCGCGCACCCGGACGGGAAGAATATTCACGAAGAAGCCAATCAAACCTTCGAGGTCGGGATGCGTCCGGTTGGCGATGCTGACGCCGACGCAGAGGTCATCCTGCCGCGTCCATTGATAGAGCAAAACGTAGAAGAAGGCCAATACAACATTCGATAAAGTCGTGTTGTTTGACTGCGCCAAACCACGCAGCGCCGCGACAGTCGGCGCATCCAGAACCAATTGCTCCGTACCGCCTTGATAGTCTTGCTCAGCGGCGGGGCGGTCATACGGCAGCCGCACCGATTCCGGTTTGCCTTTCAGTTGCTCAAGCCAGTAGGCTTCGTGCGCGTTCAGGCTGCGTGAATTTTGCCATAGCGCGAAATCCTTATATTGTATGCGCAGCGGTTGGATTGCGGCTTCGCGCCCATCCTGGTTCGCCTGATAAAACGTCAGCAGATCGCGGAACAATACCTGCATCGACCAGCCGTCGCCGATGATATGGTTGACCGTCAAAACAAAGACGGCGCGGCTGGGATCCAGCAGGATCAACGTCCCGCGCAACAACGGCGGGCGGGCCAGATCAAACGGCGTATGCGCATCTTTTTCGGCAAGTTGTCGCGCAGCGTTTTCGACATCCGCTTCATTTTCAAAACAAATCACCCGAACCGAAAACTCAACATTGTCATGGACAACTTGTTTCGGTTCGCCGTCAATTTCAACGAAGCCCGTCCGTAACGCCTCATGCCGTTTCAGCAATTGGTTGAACGCCCGGTTGAGCGCATCGACGTTCACCTCGCCCTCAAGCAGAAGCGCCTTGGGCATGTTGTAAGCCGCCGTCGCGTCTTCGCCGCCCGCGCGTTGAATAAACCACAACCGTTTTTGCGCGAACGATAATTCGTAATATTCCTGAGACGGCGCTGGTTCTATCGCCTGGAACTCATCGCGCTCGCTTTGCCGTATTAACACCGCCAGTTCGGCAATGGTTGGGTGTTCAAACAAATCGCGCAGCGCCAGTTTGACGCCGAGGCGTTTGTGAATGCGCGACACGGTTTGCATGGCTTTCAGGCTATGGCCGCCGATGTCGAAGAAGCGGTCGCGAACGCCAATCGAAGCAGTATTCAACACTTCGCGCCAGATATCGGCCAGTTGTTGTTCGGTCTCATCACTGGGCTGGTCGAGCGCATCCTCTGCATTTTGCTCTTGCTGTGGCAGCGGCAAAACGCGCTTGTCAGTTTTACCGCCCGGCGAAAGCGGGATGGCGTCAAGTTGCATCCAATAACGCGGCACGCAATAGTCGGGCAGGCGTTTCGCCAACGCGGCGCGTAGCGGTTTTGTATCCGGCTCGCCCTCCGCAACAAAATACGCAACCAGTTCCGGCTCGCCCTGGCGCACATCGCGCAGCGCGACTGCGGCTTGAACAACGCCGGGCAGCGCTTGAATCTGTTGTTCAATCTCGCCCAGTTCAACGCGATAGCCGCGCACTTTCACCTGGTCGTCATTACGGCCCAAATAATCCAGTTCGCCGTCATCAAGCCAGACGCCCACGTCTCCGGTGCGATAGAGCGTTTCGTCCGCCGCGAATGGGTTCGCGATGAATTTCTCTTGAGTCAAATCATCGCGATTCAGATAGCCGCGACCAACCCCCGCGCCGCCGATATAAATCTCGCCCGCCTCGCCAACCGGCGCCGGACGCATCCAACCATCCAGAACATAAACCTGGGTGTTATGAATCGGCTTTCCAATTAAGACGCGCTCGTCCTTCGGCGAAATTTCTTTCACGATGCAGCCGACGGTGGTTTCGGTCGGCCCGTACTCATTGACCACCCGCATCGACGGATTGAGTTGATGCAAATAGCGTACGCAATCCATCGGCAGCGCCTCGCCGCCGACAATCGCCAGGCTGACATCGGTCTGTTGAATATTGAGTTCTTTGAGCACGGAAATATGCGACGGCGTCAGTTTGACGCAATCAAAGCCGCTCCCAGGCTCGAACATTGCCGCCAACAGATCGGGCGTCTCTTCTTCTTGACCGAATACATGCAGCGTCTTACCGCGCAGCAGCGGCAAAAACAAACTGGTGACGGTCATGTCAATCGAGATCGACGAATGCAGCCCCATCACCCCGCCGTCGCGTTCGCCGTAATAATAGTCGTTCGCCCAATGGAGATAATGCGAAAGGTTGCGGTGTTCGATCAAACACCCTTTCGGAAGCCCGGTCGAACCGGACGTATAAATCACATACGCCAAGTCTTGCAGACGCGGGTTCACGCCCGGTTCATCCGTTGACGCGCCGTTGATTTCATTCGCCAATAAAAGCGGGCGCCCGACGGCATTGAGACGCGCTGCATACTTCGCCTCAGTGATGACAACTTTGCAGCCGCTGTCTTGAATAACATGTTCAATGCGCGCATCCGGCGCGGTTGGGTCAATCGGGACATACGCCGCGCCTGATTTCAACACGCCCAGAATCGCGGCAACCATCGCATCCGAACGGCCCATCAACACGCCGACCAGGTCATCTGCGCCAACCTCATATTTTTGAATCAACGAATTCGCAAACGGGTTCGCCTGTTGGTTCAGCGCAGCGTAACTTAATGAATGCGTTTTTATTTTCAACGCAATCGCTTCGGGTTCAGAATGAACGCGTATTAAAAAGTCATCAACAATTGTTGTTTGCGAGGCTGCGGTCCGGGTTGCATTCCATTGATTGACAACCAGGCCATATTCGGGTCCAGACAAGATAGAGAATTGCTTGACTTGCAGGCCGGGGTTCTGCGCCATGCGCTCAAACGCCGCCTTTAATTGTTTCACCAACCAGGCGATGCGCGTCTCTTCATACGCGGCGCCGTTGTAATGCAATTTCAGTTGCAACCGGGCGCCGGGCGCAACGATGAGATTGAGATCGTAATGGGTTTGATCAAAGTTCTCGATTTGATCAATCGTCCAATGCGCCTCGCTGTCATCTTCAACTTCGATGGAATCCAGTTCGGTCGGATAATTCGCAAAGATCATCAACACGTCAAACAAGTCGCGTTCGCCGCCCGACAGCGCTTGAATGTCCGCCAGTGGATAATATGAATACGCTTCGGATTCGAGCGTTTGGTTTTGAATAATTTTCAACGCATCAGAGACCGTATGGTTTCCATCAAACCCAGCGCGAACCGGGATCGCATTAATGAACAATCCCAGCATGTCTTCGACGCCTTCAACATCCGCCGCGCGTCCCGAAACAATCGACCCCATCATCACGTCGTCGCGGCCCGCGTGTTGTTGCAGCGCCAACGCCAGCCCCGTTTGGACCACAGTATTCAACGTCACGTTGGCGTTTGACGCGACAGCCTGAAGCGCCGCAGTCAATTCTTCATCTAATGTGATTTCGGCTTTTTTGAATTGATAACTTTCGTCGCTTGCATTACGTCGTTTCGCAATCGTGGCGGCGGGCTCATAGCCTTCGACCCACTTCGCCCAATAGGCTTGCGCCTGTTCTGCGTCTTGACTTTGCAACCAGGCGATATAGTCGCCGTAGCGCGGCGGTGAATTCAACTCCGCTGCACCCTCGCGAGCAAAGCCGCCGTATAACTGATAGAGTTCTTGATAGACAATACGAAGACACCAGCCGTCCAACAGCAAATGGTGATAACTCCAGATGACTTGATATTGCGTTTCGTTTAATTGGTAAACGTGAATGCGCATCAATGGATCATGGGTGAAATGAAATCCGCGCCGCCGTTCGTCTTCTTGTTTTTGTTGAATCAATACGTCTTGTTGTTCTGAGGGCAACGCCGCGATTGATTCAAAATTCCATTCCGGCTCGCGTTGTTTCAATACAATCTGCAAGGGCGATGCAACCCCGTCATAAACAAAGGCGGTGCGAAAAATCGCATGACGTTGGCACAATTCAAACCACGCTTGGCGAAACGCTTCAACCGACAACCCGCCATTCAGCCGAAACGACATTTGCAGAAAATAGGCCTGCGATTCAGGCTGATAGAGCGACTGAAACAACAAGCCCTGCTGCATAGGCGACAAGGGATACACATCTGCAATTTCACTGGCGCGCCAGCCGTTCGTTTCCAGCAGTTCTTCAAATTGAACAAGCGACAAAGAACATCCCGTGCAATCTGACGGCGTTAATTCTGACATCGTTTGACGGCTGCAATGATTGCTGACCACGTTGAGTTGTTCTCGAAACGCTTGCAAAAATTGTTCGACCGTTTCTTTTTGATGGCGGCGCTTGTTATAAATCGCCGATAACGCCATACGCCCACTGGCGACCAGGGCGATTATTTCTATATCGAAGTCGCGCTGTAAACGAGCGCCCAGCGTCTTGCCGCACGGTTCATCCACAATCGAGAACAGGCCTTCGTTTCCATCGGCGTCAAACTGCCCCAGATAGTTGAAACTCAGTTGCGACGGCGGCGCCTCAATCTCTTCGATTTTCGCTAGATGGCGCAACACGCCATAGCCCATCCCTTTGCGCGGAACCGCCCGCAGCGCTTCTTTGGTTTCTTTGATCTGCTGCGCCAGCGAGTCGCTCTCTACTCGAAGCAAAAATGGAAACATCGAGGTAAACCAGCCAACAGTGCGGCTGATGTTGATGGGTCGCGACAGCGCTTCGCGTCCGTGGCCTTCAAGCGTAATCCAAAACGCATCGCCGCTAGTCCAATCGCTCAGAGCGCGCGCTAATGCCGTCAACAACAGGTCGTTCATCTCCGTTGAATAAGCGCGGTGCGAACGCGTCAACAATTGCTCGGTTTCGTCATTCGACAGTTCAAGTTGAATCACGTCGCAATCGCCGTAAACATTCGCGTCCGCGTCGCCGTCCAGCGGCAGCGCCGTTGCAGGTTGAGTTAGTGCGCTGCGCCAATAGTCCGTTTCCTGCAACAGGGCGCCATCTTGCGAAAACACATGAAGCGCCTCTGCCCATAGTTGATACGAAGCCGTTTTTTGAGGCAACACCGGCTGCGCGTTATGCGACCGCGCCTGATAGGCCGTCTCTAAATCTTCCAGGAGAATGCGCCACGAAACGCCGTCAACCACAAGGTGATGAACGATCCATAAAATCCGGTCGCCGCTCGACGTACGATAGAGCGCTGCTTTCATCAACGGCGTGTTTTGCAAATCAAAGCCCGCCTGCGCAGACTGCGCGTGAAGTTCAACTGCGGCGGTTTCATCGGTCTCGCCGCAGCAATCCACCACCTCGAAATCAATGGGAACGTCCAGTCCACGATTGTATTGCTGATAGGCGCCGCGCGGCTGATGAAACTGCATGCGCAACGCGTCATGGTGGCGCCAGATATCCTTAAACGCCTCTTTTAAGGCATCAGCGTCTATTGCTTGCAACGGTTTCAACATCACCGATTGATTGAAGTGATGAATGTCGTCATCATGCCCGTCAAAAAACCATTGCTGAATCGGCGCGAGTTTCACTTCGCCTTCAATAACTTCATCGGCGGTTTCTTCGACTTGCGCGGCGCTCAACCTCGGCGCCAGTTCCGCGACAGTCAGGTATTGAAACAAATGGCGAATCTCCGCCTGCCAACCCAACTGGCGCAAGCGGCTGACGATTTGAATCGCGCGGATCGAATCGCCGCCCGCCTCAAAATAATTATCATGCACGCCAAGGGCCGGGCGCCCCAACACCGAACGCCAAACGTCGAGTAACGCCTGTTCGGTTTCGTTGCGCGGCGCGGCGTCTTTGGATGAAGCCGTATCCAAGCCGCCGGGTTCAGGTAATTTCTTGCGATCAATTTTTCCATTACGGTTCAGCGGCAGCCGCTCTAACTCGACCCACCGAGACGGAACCATGTAATCCGGCAGTTCCTTCGACAAACGCTCGCGCAACTGCGCCGCAGAAACGGAACGCGCCGCTGCGTAATACGCAACCAGTTCTTTGGTCCCCACCGAAGTCAAACGCGCTTCGACCGCCGCCTGGTCGATCTCATCAAACGCCTGCAAGCGAATTTCAATTTCGCCCGGCTCCACCCGAAAGCCGCGGACCTTCACCTGGTTGTCGATGCGTCCAATAAACGAAACGGTTCCATCATCGTTCCAAACGCCCTGGTCACCGGTTTTATACATACTCGCGCCGGAGCGAAACGGGTCAGCAACAAATTTCTCACGCGTCAGCGCATCGCGATTCAAATAGCCGCGCGCCACGCCGTCGCCGCCCACGCAGATCTCGCCCGGGACGCCAACCGGCTGCGGGCCGCCATGCGCATCAAGAATATAAACCGTCGAGTTGGCGATGGGCATTCCAATCGGCGCATCGCCGACTTGTTCGCGTTCAATCGAATAATACGTCGAGAAGGTGGTGTTTTCGGTCGGGCCATACACATGCAGCATAGACAAGTCTGGGCAATGGGCGCGGACGCGGTTGATATGTTTGACGGAAACCTTTTCGCCGCCCGTCAACAAAACCCGCAGCGAACCAAACATATTAATTTGCGCTTCGGCGTATTGATTGAATAAACTTGTGGTCAGAAACAAAATGCTAACCCGGTTCGTTTCAATCAGAGCCGCCAAGCGGGCCGGTTCAAGCAGGTCGTCTTCATGCGGCATACACACGCTGGCGCCGTTGAGCAACGCGCCCCAGATTTCAAAAGTAGAGGCGTCAAACGAAAGCGATCCGGTTTGCAAGATACAATCGCTCTGATTGATTTGAATGTAATTGGTGTTTTTGACCAAACGCGTAATCGAACGCTGCTCAATTAGCGAACCCTTGGGTTCGCCCGTTGAACCAGAGGTGTATATCACATACGCCAAACTCGAACCATCGGTTTGCGTTGACGGATTTCCAGACAGTTCGCCTTCGACTTGCGCCGCGTCGACCCAATGGATGTCCGTTAAAATTGTCGAATAAGTCTCAATCAGCGCTGCGTCTGAGAGAACAATGCGGCATTGCGCGTCTTCAACCATATATTGAATACGCGACTGGGGATACGCCGGGTCCAGCGGGACATACGCGCCGCCCGCCTTCAAGATCGCCAACGCTGCAATCACCGGCCCTTGCGAGCGCTCCATCAACACCCCCACGCATTCTTCCGGCTGCAGCGCATACTCGACGCACAGCCGCGTCGCCAGCGCGTTGCCTTTTTGGTTGAGCTGCTGGTACGTCAACTTATCATCGCCGCAGATCAGGGCGGTTGCGTTCGGTGTTTGTTCGGCCTGACGTTCAAACAGCTCCGCAACGCTCAATGTTTTTGGATAATCCGCCGCAGCGTCATTAAAGTTTTCTATCACCCGCCGCCGTTCATCATCAGACATAACCGGCAGTGAATGCAGCGCCTTCTGCGGCGCAGCAAGGGCGGATGCAACCAACGCGCAAAAGTGACGCGCCATGCCTTCAATGCGTCTCGGTTCAAACAGGTCAGCGTTATATTCAATGCCGACGCCGCACCGCCCGTTTGGTAATTCACTAAAGAAAAAAGTCAAATCAAATTTGCTGATCGCAGAATGCAGCGGATACGCTTCAATCGCTACCGCGTTGCCATCTTGCGTTTGTTGATTATGCAACGTCACCGCGACATCAAACAGCGGCGAACGGCTCAAGTCGCGATGCAGTTCGAGTTCATCGACTAAACGGTCAAAGGGGTACGCCTGATAGGTGAGCGCCTGGGCGACTGCGTCGCGCGTCTGTTCGAGCAACCCGGCAAAGCCCGCGTCGCCGTTGATGCGGCTGCGTAAGGGCAACATGTTGACGAAGAAGCCAACCAGCCCTTCCAGGTCGGCGTGTTCACGCCCTGCGACCGGCGAGCCAACCACGACATCATCTTGGTTCGCATAACGAAACAGCAGCGCATAAACAGCGGCCAACACAGTCACAAACGCGCTGGCGCCACGGTCGCGACCAAACATCCACAGGCGCTGGGCCAACGCGGCTTCGAGTTCAAACGAATAGACGCCACCCGAAAAACTCTGCACCACAGGCCGGGGGCGGTCCGTCGGCAATTCTAAAACGGAAACTTCATCCTTAAATTGATCGAGCCAGAAACGCCGGGCGCTTTCGACGCCGTTGGATTGCAGCCATTCTTTCTGCCAGACAGCGTAATCTTTATATTGCAAACGCAATCCGGCCAGCGGCGAAGGTTGTTTGCGGCGGTGGGCCTCGTATAGTTGCGCCCATTCATCCAGCAAGACATTCATCGACCAGCCGTCGCTGATACTGTGATGGATGCTGAACAAAACGATGTTGCGTTGTTCAGCAAACCGAAACAGCGCGACGCGAAACAGCGGCCCATTCGCTAAATCAAACGGCTGATTGGTTTTGCTGAGGATTAATTCGCGTTCATCATCTTCACGTAACAAAGCGCTGCGCTGGTCAAAGATTTCAAAGGGAACATCAATGGCGTCTTGCACAACTTGCCAAGGTTCATCATGCTCTTCGACAATAACAGTGCGCAGCGATTCATGCCGCGCAATCAACAAGCCCAGCGTCTCGCGCAACGCCTCCGCGTCCAGGTCGCCGGGCGCGCGAAACGCTTCTGAAATCATATAGGCGAGGCGGTTGGCGCCCATGCGCTCAATCAGCCACAAGCGGCGCTGTCCATGCGAAAGCGGATACCGCGCCGCACCCGGCGCGGGTTCGATATGACGGAACGCTTCAAGGTGGCCCGGCTCAATCGCCTGCGCCAACCCCGCAAGAGTTGGATGTTGAAACACCAGCCGCAGCGGGATTTTCACATTCATCTCTTGATGAATTTTCGCGACCAATTGCGTCGCTTTCAAACTATGCCCGCCGCGTTCAAAGAAATTATCAAACGCGCCGATGTCTTCGCGTTCTAACACGCTGCGCCACAACCCGGCGAGGCGTTCTTCTTTCTCATTGCGGGGCGCGACAAATTGCTGGTGATCGCGTTGAGCGTTCTTCGCCAGCGCAGCCAGCGCCTTACGGTCGATCTTTCCATTCGCCGTCAGTGGAAATTCCTCCACAAAAATATACGACGACGGCGCCATGTAATCCGGCAGCAGCGGCGCAATTGTTTTACGAATTTCCTTCGCGAACGAAGACTCGCCGCACCATGACGGATTTATACCATCGAGGTTTGATTGTTTTATCTCAGTAACATTTCGATCAGTCCGCAAAGCGAATACGTTGTATAAATTGGTATTTTGCAGCAAGGCGTCTTGTTCAATCTGCAGGCTGAATCCACGCTGCTTTAATACGTTCGTCACTGTATCCAGGCGCCCGTTAACGTCATGCACTTCGATGACAACCTGCGCGATTTTGTCCCAATCGCGTTCGTCAATGCCGAGCAACACTTCTAACTCGCTTTGTTCGACATCGACCTTCAACAGGTCGATACGCTCAATGGACTGTTCGCGAATCACGTTCGACAGCGTCTCCAAGCGGCAGTCAAATTCCTGCGACTGCATGCGCTCTTCCAACAGGTCTTCGAGCGCGGCGTCGGTAATTTCACGCCCTTGCGCAGTGAGTTCATTCACCAGATAGGTTTTAACGACTTCGCGCACTTCACCGGAGTCAACGCCCTTGCCTGAAACCACGGTGTTATATGGAAAATAGACAAAACGCGCTTGGCCCGGCTTATCAGACAATCCCATTTCAAATGCGCGCGACGGCGGCGAATACCATTGCAAGTTTTTGCGCAGGCATTCATACACTGGAGGGATCGGTTCAAACGAATAGAGCGTAATGTTTTTTTCTTGCAGCGCCGCGAAGACAGAAAACAACCCGATGTTTCCGCCCACATCAACGATGCAATCGCCGTCATGAATTTCGATGCCGTATTTTAAATATGCATTGTGAGTAAAAATTTCTTCATAAAGAAAATCCGACTCGCTTTTGTTTTGATGAGCAATGGTCAACCCGTTCGGCAATTCATAAATCAACGAAGCATCATCTGGAATTTCATGTATAGAACGCAAGATGCGCTTCAGCGGCGCCGCCTTGTCGGGGTCGGGCGCGATGTAGGCGACCAACTGCATCGACGTCGCGTCGTCGCCTTGCGCCAACGCAACGCATCGGTCAACGGCGGGGTGCTTGGCGACAGCGCTTTCGATTTCGCCGAGTTCCACTCGAAAGCCGCGCACTTGCACCTGGTCGTCATTGCGGCCCAGATGTTCAAGGCGCCCGTCCGCAAACCACCGCCCCACATCGCCGGAACGGTACAAGCGACCCGGCGACTCAAATGGGTTTTCAATAAAACGCTCTCGGGTCAATGGCTCGCGGTTGAGATATTCGCGGCAGACCCCGTCGCCTCCCACTAAAATTTCACCCGCAACGCCCGGCGGTTGCAATTGCAGCGCGTCATTACAAACAAAGACGGTCGTCCCCGGGATAGGCGTTCCAATCGGGCTGACGCCCGCCGCGCCAAACACGTCGCGCGGTTGAATTTCATAATAAGTCACATGCACAGTGGTTTCGGTGATGCCGTACATGTTAATTAGTTTAATTTCGTTGAGCGGGTAGCGTTCCACCCAGGGGCGCAAGTAGGTCGCTTCCAGGCGGTCGCCGCCGAAAATCACATAGCGCAAATGCGGGTCGAGCGAATGCGCTTGCGCGCGCACTTCTTGCGCGATCAAGTTATAAAATGCAGCAGGCGTCTGGTTCAACACCGTGACCCGATGGCGCCGCAAGAGTTCATGAAACGCCTCGACGTTGCGCACTTCATCACGCGGCGCGACCACCAGTTTGCCGCCGTACAGCAAGGCGCCGTACATTTCCCAAACCGAAAAATCAAAGCAAAACGAATGAGCGACCACCCACACGTCATCTTCATTAAAGTCGAATGGATGCCGATCATTCACCATCAGCCGGACAACGTTACGGTGAGTGACCACGCACCCCTTGGGCTTGCCGGTCGAGCCGGAGGTATAGATCACATAGGCTGCGCTGTCGGGTGTAAGCGGCGAAGCCGCTTCGCTCGCATCCTCATTCGCGGTTTCATGCACGTCAACGCACAACAGCGACGGCGCCAGTTCGCGCAGCGTTGATTGATGATGCGTTTCGCTGACCACCAGACGGCAGCCGCAATCGTCCAGCATGAACCGGATGCGTTCTTGTGGATACGTTGGATCAACCGGGACATACGCCGCTCCGGCTTTTTGCACGCCGAGAATCACGGCGACCATCCAATCCGAACGATCCAAAAAGATGGCGATGCGCTCATCAAAACCAAGTTGAATCTCACGCTGAATACGCCGGGCGATTTGGTTGGCGCGTTGATTGAGTTCTCTATAAGTAAGCGACTGCTCGCCAAATACAACCGCAGTGCGCTCCGGCGTTTTTTTCGTTTGTTCTTCAAATAACGAAAGAATGGTCGCCGTTTCAGGATACGCAGCCGGGGTCGCGTTCCACTCATAAATCATTCGCCGCGCTTCATCATCACTCACGATGGGGTGGTGATTGATCGGCGCCTCGGGTTGCGCTGCGACGCCGTCCAACAAGCGGGAGAAATGGGCGCCCATCCGCTGAATGGTTTCTTCTGAAAATAAATCCGTGTTGTAATTGATGCGAAACAACAACCCGTCCGGCGATTCGGTAAAATCAAAAATCAAATCAAATTTGGCGGTATCAAAGCCGCTCTCCAATGATTCACCTGTCGCTTCGCCTAATCGAAACGCGCCGGCGCCCTCATGTTGAAGCGAAATGACCACATCGAACAAATGCGAACGGCTTGGGTCGCGCGTGGTTTCGAGATCGCTCACCAATTGGTCGAAGGGATAATCCTGATGGGCGATGGCTTCCGTCACGGTGGCCTGGACGCGATTCAGCAATTCGACAAACGAACCATCGCCGCATACGCTATCGCGCAAGCAAAGCGTGTTCACAAAAAAGCCGATCATATTTTCAACGTCAGGATGCGTCCGCCCCGCGAAGGGCGCACCGATGACGAGGTCGTCCTGTCCGCTGTAGCGATACAAAAATGTTTTGACCAGCGCGGTCAAAGTTACAAACAAAGAGGCTTGTTGTTTTTGCCCCAATGTTTGAATTGCTGCAAACGCATCAGGATTCAGCGGGCAGGTAACCGTGGCGCCCGCATTGGTTTGCACGACGGGGCGGGGATAATCCAACGGCAGGTCTAAACGCGGCAGGTCGCCCGCCAGTTTTTGATGCCAATAGGTCTTGAGCGGTTCTAACGCATCGCCGGACAGTTTTTTATTTTGCCACGCAGCGAAATCTTTATATTGAATCTTCAGCGGCGCCAGCGGCGATTCGCGCTTTTGCAACCGCGCCTCATAGGCCGCGCTCAGTTCGCTGATTAAGATACCCAGCGACCATTCATCGCAAATGATGTGGTGCAGATTAAACAGAAACACATGCGCGTCTTCGCCGATGCGCAACACTTTGGCGCGCAACAAAGGCCCACGCTGCAAATCAAACGAATGCGCCGCTTCGCGTAAGGCCCAGTCTTTCGCCGCCTGCATCGGGTCTGCGCTGTCTGTCAAATCAACGATCTCTTCGTCCAGAGAAATTTCATCATGAATAAACTGGCGCACTTCTCCATCGGGCGAACCGAACGTCGTCCGTAGGGCTTCATGGCGCTGAATGATTTCACGCAGCGCGCCCCAAAAAAGAGAGGCGTCAAATTGACCGCGCAGCACAATCGAGCCGGGCACGTTATACGCCGTCGAGCCTTCGTTCATGCGGTCCAGCAGCCACAGGCGTTCTTGCGCATGAGAAACCGCATAGCCCTTACGCGCGCGTTTCTTCTGCTCGAAAAAACCGCTGTCGCGCAGTTCTTGCAGCGCCTTTTGGTCGCCTGCTTTGGCGCGTTGTTTTAATTGCTCAATGGCCGCCGGGTTCAAATTCACGACTCTCCTAATCGTTTAACAGTTCGAGTTCTTCAGCGGAAAGCGAATCCGCTTCATCGCTGCTGATTGCTTCAATTTCATCTACAGGTTCTTCGTCAACCGGACAAATCTCGTCTATCGGCGCCGCGTCTTTTTCGGCAAAAGCCGCCGCAAATCCCGCCGGGGTTGGATGTTGAAACAAGTCCATCAAAGTCGCATTCAAACTCAAATCGCGTTGAATGCGATACAACAAACGCGTCGCGAGAATGCTGTGTCCGCCCCATTCAAAAAAATTGCCGTGAACGCCGACCGCGTTGTTTTCTAAACTACCGCGCCACAATTCCAACAATTTAACTTCGAGTTCCGTACGCGGTTCTTCATCAATCGGCGCCGCCTCAGCAATGCTGCTCTCAATCGGCGGCAGCGCTTTGCGGTCAACTTTTCCATTGGGCGTCAGCGGCATTGCGTCGAGATGCGTGAAATACGACGGTGCCATATACTCAGGCAATTTCGCCCGCACCCATGCGCGTATATCCACCAACGAAATCGATTCGTCCGCCGTGTAATAAGCGGCAAGACTGCCTTCTCCATTCGAACTCTTGTTTAGAACCACCACCGCTTGCCGTACGCCTGGATGGCCGGACAACACCGCTTCGATCTCGCCGGTCTCGATGCGAAATCCGCGCACTTTAACCTGATGGTCAAGCCGCCCTAAAAACTCAATCGTCCCGTCTTCGCGATACGCCGCCAGGTCGCCGGTACGATAGAGCCGTTGGCCCAGTTCTTTTGAAAATGGATTTACAATAAATTTTTCACGCGTCAATTCATCGCGATTGTGATACCCCCGCGCAAGCCCGTCGCCGCCGATCAGCAACTCACCCGGGACGCCGATGGGCGTTGGCTGTCCACTCGCATCAACAATATATATAGTCGTATTGTCGATGGGGCGGCCGATCAAGATATTGGCGTCGAGATCGGTGTTTGTATTTTCTTCAACCCGGTGCAGACACGACCAGATCGTTGTTTCCGTCGGGCCGTAAAGGTTCCACACTGACGCGCCGCGCCGCAACAGTTCCTTTGCCAGCCGCCAGGGCAGGGCCTCGCCGCCGCAGAGAATTTTCATTTCAGGGCTGCCGCTCCAACCCGCTTCTAACAGCATCCGCCAGGTCGCGGGCGTGGCCTGCATCACGCTCGGCTTAGCGTCTTCCATCAACCGCAACAGTTGGATGCCGTCCGCCCCTTCATCATGCGAGGCCAACACGATCTCGCCGCCGCGCATCAACGGCAGAAACAATTCCAACCCGGCGATGTCAAACGAAATCGTCGTCACCGCGAGTAAGCGGTCGTTGGCGTTAAAGCCGGGCTCGCGCGCCATCGACAATAAAAAGTTCAACAAGGTGCGATGAGAAATCTCGACGCCCTTGGGCCGTCCGGTCGAGCCGGAGGTATAAATAATGTACGCCAATTGATTTTGAGAAATATCAACGCGCGGCGCATCCGGCGCCAGCGCATCGTGTTGTATTTCATTGACGACAATTACACTCACGCCTTCGATCGCCAATTCATCTTGCAATGAGGATTGGGTCAAAAGAACTTTCGCGCCCGAGTCCTGCAGCATGTATTGCAAGCGTTCTTGAGGAAACCCCGGGTCCATTGGCACATACGCGCCGCCCGCTTTCAACACCGCCAGCAACGCAATTACCATATCCGGCGAGCGCTCGAGATACACGCCCGCCAATTCGCCGGGAGCCAATCCTGCTCGAACCAAACGCTGCGTCAACGCATTCACACGGCAGCTGAGCGCTCCGTACGAAATGCGCTCATCGCCAAAAGTGATTGCGATTTTTTCCGAATCCTCTTTTACCTGTTGGTCAATCCAACCAAGAAAAGTCCCATCGTCTGGCAATTCACTCTGCGTCTGGTTACATTCTTCCAGCAAGAAGCGGCGTTCCGATTTGTCCAACAAACCAAGACGCCCGATGGGTTGGCTTGCGTCTCGTAAGAAACCATCGGCAATCGTTTGCAGATGACCAACCATACGCTGAATGCGGGCATCGCTAAACAAGTCCGTGTTATATTCAATCGCGACGATCAAACGCCCGCCGCTGACTTTAAAGCAAAAAGTCAAATCGAACTTGCTGGTTTCTGGATGCTCAAAAAATTGCTCGCACGACAACCCGCCCATCTGCAAACCAGAGTCATCCTGGTTTTGCAAAATCACACAGACGTCGAACAACGGCGAGCGGCTCATGTCGCGTTCGAGTTTGAGTTCATTCACCAACACGTCAAATGGATAGGGATGGTCATACGCCTGCGAAACCATCTCGCGCGCCTGCTGCAGCAGTCCAACAAACGGCGCCGCCGCATTGGGGCGCAACCGCAACGGCGCAGTGTTGATATAAAACCCGATCTGGCCCGTTAAATCGGCATGGTCGCGCCCGGAAAACGGGCTGCCGAGAATCACGTCATCCTGCTGCGTATACCGATGCAGCAGCGCCGCGACCCACGCCGTCAACAACATAAACAAACTGACGTTCTCTTTTTTTGCAAGCGCCTGAATCTGCGCAGAACGCTCTTCATCAAACAAGTACGTCAACTCGCGCCCGGAAAACGTCTGATGCGGTGGACGCGGCGAATCGGTATGTAAATTCAACGTGGGCAATTCGCCCGCAAGTGTTTCCAGCCAATAGTTGCGGTGCGCTTCCATCGCCTCGCACTGCAAGCAGGCGTTTTGCCAGTGCGCATAATCGCGATATTGAACCGGCAGCGATAGCAATCCGTCATCCGCGCCGTTCGCCTCGGCGTTGTATAGCGCCGATAGGTCGCGCGCCAAAATCCCGATGCTGACGCCGTCAGAAATAATGTGATGCACCGTAAACAACATCACATGGCGCCGCTCAGCCAAGCGTAATAACCTTACGTCGTACAACGGCCCCGCCGACAAATCAAACGTCTGCCGCGCATGAAGCCGTCCGCGCTGAACCGCTTCTTGCGCCGGATCAGCACACGAACGCAAATCTTCAACCGCGAACGGCGCCAACGCGTCTGAATACACAGCCTGCCTCGGCTCGCCTTCGACTAACGGAAAATACGTCCGCAGCGACTCATGGCGCGCCGCCAATCGTTCGAGCGCCGCGCGCAAGGCAGCGGGATTCAGATCGCCTTCAATCTGCTGATGCAATGGAATGTTGTACGCCGCCGAGCCGTCTTCGATCTGACATAACACCCACAAACGGCGCTGGGCGTTCGACAGTTCGCCGTCATCACCCTCAGGCGCCTGTGGAATCGGCCCGCCTTCAAGCGAAGCAACAAAAGCGATCAGTTTTTCTTTGTGAGCGCGAAGTTCATCCAAGCGCTCTGGCGTCATCACGCCCTTGGCGGCGCGGAACTTTAACTGCCCGTCCTCCAGCCAGAGATGAACGCCCCACTCGCGCAATTGTTTAAGGAAGGCCGGCAATTTCGTCATATCACGCCTTCCTCCATTTCTTCAGCGGCGTCTTCCATCGCGCCTTCATGCTCCGGCTGCGCCAGCGAACGCAATCCACCGAAGGTCGGGTCTTCTAAAAACGCGCTGAGCGGTATATTCACCCGCAACGCCTTACGCAGCCGCGTCAATATTTGCGCAGCCAGCAGCGAGTCGCCGCCCAGTTCATAAAAATTATCTGCATCAGAAACAGAACGAACGCCGAGAAATTCTTTCCAAATTGCTTCAACCGCGTCATGCGCGTTGAGGAGTGAAACATCATTTTTAGAATCAACCACATCAGGACCTGCACCCGATGCGCCGTGAACCGTACGGTCAATATTCATCCGCTGATGAAAGTCTGTAGTTGAAACGATCAACTCGGCGGCGTTCAATGAAAGGGCGTATTCAAACACATCCTGCCCTTCGCGGTTCGACAAACCGAGCGCCAGCGACGCATCCTCGCTTCCAGCGTCATCCGTACGCGCAAAACGCTCGACCAGTTTCTCCCAACTCTGCGAGCGTTGTTTCGGCTCAACCGTTTCTAACTCAACCGAATCCAGCGGCGCAAATTGAATGACAAGTTTTCCGATGTGTTTGGCCTTCGCCATAAATGCAAAGGCGTCGCGCGCTTGTTGGGCAGAATAGGTTTTATGTGGACTCGGCTGCAAGCGCCCATCGGCGAATTCCTGCATCAACTCTTGAAAGGCCCCGGCGAACCCGGGCGTATCCGGCCCCACGCCGACGGCGAAATACGACAGGCATTTCTGAAACGGCGCCAAGCCCAACTGCGCGTTTTGATAAATGTCGCGCACGCCGATCTCAAGAAAGCGCCCGAACGGGGCCAGCGTTTCAAAACTTTTTTCCATCAGCTCGCCGCTGAGTGAATTCAACACAACGTCGACGCCTTCTCCGCTGGTGATCTGTTGAATCTCGTCGGCAAACTCCGCTGTACGCGAATTCATCACATGCGCAACACTCAGCGTTTTGAGATAGGCCCGCTTATCGTCGCTGCCCGCCGTCGCGAAAATTTCCGCGCCGATTTGCTGGGCGATTTTCACCGCCGCCATACCGACGCCGCCCGCCGCCGCATGAATCAACACCCGCTCGCCCGCCTGCAAGCGCGCGAGTTTCCGTAGTGCGTAATACGCTGTTAAAAACGCCGCCGGGATACTGGCGCCCTCTTCAAAACTGACGCCGTCCGGTAGCCGCGCGGCCCGCTCCGCCGCCACGGTCACATAGCGTTGAAAACAAGCGGTCGCAAACGCCGCCACCCGGTCGCCGGTTTTAAACGATGCAACGCCGTCGCCGACAGCCGTCACCGTCCCGGCGCATTCTAAGCCAAGCGGCAGTTTAAAGCCCTCCGCCTCGGCGAACATGCCATAGGCGTACATGACTTCTTTGAAATTCAGCCCCGCCGCTTCGACGCAGATTTCGATTTCGCCCGGCGCGGGCGCAGAGCGTTTCGACGGCCTCAGCGCCAGCGTCTCGAGATCGCCCGGCGCGGTAATATCCAACTGATAGTTTTCATACGCCGACGCTTCATTCGTCGATTGTAATTGCTGATAGGTTTTGCTTTCTTGTTGCACCCGCTTGAGCGTATAATTTTCGATCTCAACCAAGAGAGCGCCGTCGCCGTCATAAAGTGAAACGTCAAACGCGATTTCGCTCTCTTCGTTTTTGATGAGCCGCGCCCGGCTATACAACGTCTGCGTCAACGGCGCATAGACGCGAATTTGCTGGTATGAAAACGGCAGGCCGTCGAGAAAGCCGTCGCGCAAAACGCAGATGCCGGTCGCGACATCCAACAAGGCGGGATGCAACGATTGCGCCGCGAGTTCCGCCGCGTATGAATCCGGCAGGCGCAATTTCGCCAGCGCTGCGTCGCCGTCAGCCTTCACCCATTCAACGCAATGCCAATGCGGGCCAAACGCTTTTAGATGGTCATTGATATTTCTCAAACCGACTTCGTCTTCAGCCGATTGAACGCCGCTTAGATCTAGCCTCCCGCTTGCAGTATCGCGCAACGCTTCAACGCAACCCTGCGCATGGACCGTCCAGTCGTCCTCGCCGGACTTTCGACTAACAACTTGAAATTCGTAGGGCGAATGATTGGCGTCAAACAAAACCCGGGCTTCGCGCTCGAAATCCATGATCATTGGATTCAAAAAGTACACGTCCGAAAACGCATACGCCGCTTCTCCGGTGCAATGTTGAAACGCCTCGCGCACCCATTCCAGATACGCAGTGCCCGGCGCGACCGATTGGCCTTCGATGCGGTGTTCGTTAACGATCCAATCCTGGTCTGGGTGAATACGCGCCGCATAGACAATCGCGTTCGCCTCATCAATCGGCTGAAACAACCCATCGCTTCCATGAGTTTTAATTTTACTTTTTAAAGAAGCCTCGACCGCCATGCCCGCTTCACGCCAGGCGTCCCAATGGATGGCGGTCACATTTGCGCCTTGGGCGCGTTGTTGTTGCGCGAAGGCGTTCAGATACGAATTCGCCGCGATGTAAGCGACTTGCCCGACCGAACCGATGTCGGCGCTAAGCGCAGAACAAAACACGCAAAAATCAAGCGACCTTAGATCAAGCGCAGACGCCAGCGCTTTGGCGCCGTCTACTTTCGCCGCCACGACCGAATGAATCGAATCGCGGCTTCGACGCTGAATCATCTCGCCGTCAGCCACGCCCGCTGCGTGAATCACGCCGCGCACCGCGCCCGCTTGCGTTTGAAATTCATCAACGATTTTCTTCAACGACATCGCATCGCTCACGTCAACAGCGTAGAGCGACACCCGCGCCCCGGTTTGTTCAATGGCGCGAATGGTTTGAATGGTTTTTGCATTTTTTGAATGGGGCGCATCACGCAACAATTCGTCCCATGCGCTGCGTTCGGGAAACTCTGATCGTGTAATCAGCGCCAGTGCACCGGCGCCCTTTTGCGCCAACCGTTCCGCCATCGCCAAACCAACGCCGCCCAAACCGCCGCTGATGAGATAGGCTCCATCCGGGCGTATCGAAAGTTTTTCTATTTTCGCTTGCGGCGTGGGATCAACGCTGCGTTTCCAGCGCTGGTTATCGCGATAGGCCACAGGCGCGGTTTCATCAACGCGAAATTCATCAAGCAATGCGTTCGCATCCGCATGCCCGCGCTCAACGTCGATCACCCGGCACGACAGGGTTTCATATTCCAGCGGCGCCGTCAGCGCCGGGCCGAGCATCAACGCCTGTTCGGGCGCGGCGATGGTTTCGCTTTGAACGCGAAATGCGTCCTGGGTTAGATACACAATTGATAGCGCTTTTGCCTTACGCATCCGCCCCAGCGCCTGCGTCATCCAAATGGGCGCGTACAAAGTATTGTCTTCACGCGCTTGCCCCATGCCCCAGGCGTAAACGATGCAATCCGGTAGCAGGCCGCGCTCATCCAGCGCGTTGAACAACAGATCAAAGTGTTCAGGCTGATCGTGGCGCAGCGCGTAAGCAGACTCACCCGCTTGTTCAAATGCTTCGCCTTGCACCACGCATATCGGCGGCGGGCCGCTTGCCGCCAACTGCTTTTCAATATCAATTAGCAACGGGCTTTTATTGGTGAACAATACGTATCGTTGTTGTGTTTTTAACGCCGCTGCCGCTGGAGCCGGTTTCCAAACCGGTTGATAGAACCATTGCGAAAACGGCTTGCGAATCTCTTCATTTTTCTGAACAGGCGAAACCGCGCCGCTTTTCGTTGGCGCATCGATCCAATAGCGTTGGCGTTCAAATGGATAGGTCGGCAGGGGGATGCGCCCGCGCGTTTCCTGGCACTGATAGCCTTGCCAATCAACTTCCACGCCCGACGCCCACAGGCTGCCAAGCGTTTTGTGAATCACCCCCGTATCCGACTGCGCATCCTTCGCGCGCGGCATAGACGCAACGCAAACCCGATCTTCGCAATCATCCGATTGCATCGCCAACGCGCTCAAAGTATTACCCGGGCCGAGTTCCACCAACGCCCGCTTGGCATCCTGGCATAACAGCCGCACACCATCCGCGAAACGCACCGGGTTACGCAAATGCGCCGCCCAGTAGTCAGGGCTGGTCGCTTGTTGGTTCGTGGTCCAATCGCCGCTGAGGTTTGAAATAAACGGCCGCTGCGGTTCATGCAGCGACACGCTTTTTAAATAATCGCGAAACTCATCCAAAATTGGTTCCATCATGTTGGAATGAAACGCATGAGATGTTCGCAGTTTGGCGCATTGCACATTGTTCGTTTCCAGCAATTGTTTGAAGCGCTCAATCTCATCTTCAACGCCTGAGACCACGCATTGATCCGGCGCATTGACGGCGGCGATGCACAACGAACCCGTCAGTATCGGCTGAAGCGTTTCTTCCGGCGTAGACGCCGCCAACATCGCCCCCGGCGCCGCGCTCTGCATCAAACGCCCGCGCAGCGCGACCACCGCCAGCGCATCTTCAAGAGAAAACACGCCCGCCCAACAGGCCGCCGCATATTCGCCGATGCTATGCCCCAAGGCGCATTCAGCCTCAACGCCCCACGACGCCCACAACTGCGTCAGCGCATACGAAACCGTAAACAGCCCAGGCTGCGCCCAGGCAGTCTGATGAATATCAATGTTTTTATTTTCTGACGCAAACAACGCGGGATACATCACAGCGCGAAGGTCCGCTTTGAGATGAGGCCGCAACAACGCAACGCATTGGTCGACCGCATCCCGAAACGCCTCTTCGCCTTGATACAGTTCCAGCCCCATATTCTCATATTGGGAACCCTGGCCCGTAAACAAAAACGCAACTCGCCGTCCGCCCGCGAGCGCCTCCGATGAAACCACCCGGCGCACATCATCACCGCGCAACGCAGCCATCGCGTCTTGTGCATTTTGCGCACACACAACCCGCCGCTGCAAAAACGGCTTACGCCCGACTTGCAGCGTATAGGCGGCGTCTGCAAGCGAAGTCGAAGAATTTTGGCTCAAATGTTCGGCGAGCGATTGGCTATATTGCTCCAGCGCCGCCTGGCTGCGGGCGGAAAGCGTTAACAATTGCCAGCGGCGATTCGTCGGCGTTGGCTCCACAACGGGCGGTTCTTCCAACACGATATGAACATTGGTCCCGCCGATGCCAAACGAACTCACGCTCGCCCGCCGGGGCGCGCCGTCGGTTTTCCACTCGGCGCGTTTGTCGGCGACAAAGAACGGCCCGCCGTCAAAATCAATTTGGGAATTCGGCTTTTGAAAATGCAAACTGGGCGGGATCACGCCATGCTCTAAGGCCATGACAGTTTTAATCAAGCCCGCGCCGCCTGCGGCTTCATCCAAATGGCCGACATTCGTTTTAACCGAACCAATCGCGCAAAACGCGCCCTTGCCCTCGGCCTCGCGAAACGCCGCACGCAACGCTGCAATCTCAATCGGGTCGCCGAGACGGGTCCCGGTTCCGTGTGTTTCGATGTACTGAATCGAATCCGGCTCCACCTCCGCCACCGCCAGCGCTTCGGCGATCACTTCGGTCTGGCCTTCGACGCTGGGCGCGGTAAAACCCACCTTGGCGGCGCCGTCGTTATTGATGGCGGAACCCAAAACCACCGCGCGAACCGAGTCGCGATCTTGCAATGCGTCATCTAGCCGCTTCAACACAACCAGGGCGACGCCGTTGCCGCTGACCGTCCCCTGCGCATCAGCGTCGAAGGCGCGGCAGTGGCCGTCGGGCGAGAGAATGGCGTTCTCTTCATATAAATAACCGCGCTGTGGAACCTGAATGCCCACCCCGCCCGCGACTGCGATATCGCATTGATAATCCATCAAACTCTGACAGGCCAGATGCACGGCGGTAAGCGAACTCGAACACGCGGTGTTCACGTTCAAACTCGGCCCGGTCAGATTGAGTTTGTAGGACGCCCGCGTTGGAACGTAATCTTTATTGTTGCCCATCAACAGATTGAAGCGGTCGACGTTTTGAATCGCGTCGGGTCGCGCCAGTAAATTGTGAATTAAATAGGAACTCGGCCCTGCGCCGCCAAACACGCCGATGCGCCCATCAAAGCGGCTAGAGTCATAGCCCGCGTCTTCGAGCGCGTTCCAAACGCATTCTAAAAACAGGCGGTGCTGCGGGTCGGTAATCTCCGCCTCGCGCGGGGTAAAGCCAAAGAACGGCGCGTCGAATTCTTCGATTCCATCCAGATACCCATTCGCCGCCACATAGTTGGGGTCATCCAACAAAGTGGGGTCTTCGCCCGCCGCCAGTAATTCTTCTTTCGAGAAAAACCGCACCGACTCAACGCCCTGCTCCAGGTTGCGCCAAAATTCATACACGTCGCGCGCGCCGGGAAAGCGCCCCGCCATTCCGATCACGGCAATCTTGTTGGATGAATCTTGCATCGCGGTTGTACTCATGATTTTCGTCCCGGGTTTCTTCGCTGCCGCGCCTGGCTGCGTTTGGCGGCGCGTTCTTGCGCTTTTGAAACGCTGGCGGCCTCTTGCCCCGGCGCGTCCTGCGCGATCATTCGCGCTAGCGCCTCAATGGTAGTGAATTGAAATAACTGCACCACCGACAACTCGCACGACAACCGCTCGCGCAATTGATGACACGCCTGCACCAAACTCATCGAATTGGCGCCGAGATCAAAAAAATTATCTTGCACGCCGACGCCGTCAATTTTCAATATCGTTTCAAAGACCTTCGCGATGGTTTGTTCAATTTCATTTCGCGGCGCCACAAAAGCGGCGCTCAATTCAGGGCGATCTTCGCTTTGACGCGGCAGCGCTTTGGCGTCGAGTTTTCCATTCGGCGTTAGTGGAAACCGCTCCAGCGCCATGAACGCAGAGGGCGCCATATACTCCGGCAAGCGCGTCGCCAAAAACGCGCGCAGGGCGCCCGCATCCGGCAAGCCGCCGTTTGGAATACAATACGCCAGCAGGCGATCGCCAAACTCGCCCGCTTCCGCAATCACCACCGCTTCGCGCACAGCCTCATGCGCTTGCAACGCACTTTCGATTTCACCAAGCTCAACCCGGAACCCGCGCACCTGCACCTGCTGGTCGATGCGTCCACCGTATTCGATATCGCCGTTCGCCAGAAAGCGTCCCCGGTCGCCCGTACGATACAGCCGCTCGTCTGACTTGTTTGAAAACGGGTTCTGAATAAACCGCTCCGCCGTCAGGTCTTCGCGATTGAGATAGCCTTTCGCAACGCCCGCGCCGCCGACATAGAGTTCGCCGAATACGCCGATTGGAACCGGTTGTTGATTCGCGTCGAAAATATAAATCTGCAAATCGTCAATCGGCTCGCCGATCAAACTCGCGCTCTGCGCCGCGTCGGTTTTGCGAATGGGGCGATAGGTCACATGCACGGTCGTCTCGGTGATGCCGAACATATTCACCAATTGCGGCGCGTTGTCGTCATGCCGTTCAAACCACGGCTTCAACATCGCAAAGTCAAGCGCCTCGCCGCCGAAGATCACCGTACGCAGCGCCAGTTCAGCAGGCGCAGCAGCGCGTTCTTCGGCTTGAATGAATTGCCGGAACGCCGACGGCGTCTGGTTTAGCGCCGTGATTTTTTCACGCGCAACAAAATCATAAAATGCTTCCGGCTCACGGCTGAGTTCATAAGGAACAATCGCCAGGCGCCCGCCATACAACAAGGCGCCCCAAAGTTCCCACACCGAGAAATCAAATGCGCACGAATGAAAATAACTCCACACATCATCGGCCCCAAAACCAAACCATGTTTCGGTTTGCTGAAACAGGCGCAGCACATTTCGATGTGAAACCATCACGCCCTTGGGCCGCCCGGTCGAGCCGGAGGTATAAATCACATACGCGGTATCGTTTTCACGATTCACCGAAGCGGGGTTCTCATCGCTGCACTGCCCTATGCGCTGCGCGTCGCCATCGAGCGCAACCATTTGCGCTGCGTGTTGAGGCAATTCATGCGCGATGGAAGCCAACGTAATCACGGCTTTGACTTGCGCATCATCCAACATAAAAGCGAGGCGTTCTTTGGGATAAAACCCGTCCAGCGGCAAGTAGGCGCCGCCCGACTTGATGACCGCCAACAACGCCGCGATCAGTTCCGCCCCGCGCGGCAAATAAACGCCCACCAGATCATTGGGCCTGACGCCGCGCGCGCGCAAATCATGCGCAAGTTGGTTGGCGCGTTGATTGAGTTCGCGATACGTCCATTCGCTGCGTTGCCCGTCGTCCTGACAAGAAACCGCAACCGCGTTTGGCGTTTGCGCCGCCTGATGTTCAAACCACGCAGCCAATGTTGAAAAGCGCAGCGGCTGCGAAGCGGGTTGCGCATCATATCGCGTAATATTGATTTCGCGTTCTGCGTCCGTCAGCCAGTTGAGTTTACCAATGGGTAGCGAGGGGCTTTTCAACGCCGCCCGAATCAATTCATGCAAGCAAGCGCCCATGCGCTCAGCGGTTTCGGGTGAAAATAAATCGGTGTTGAACACGATATCGGCGCTGACGCCGTCGCGTGTTTTCTGAAAATTAAAGGCGAGATCAAACTTCGCCATTGGATAGTCTTCGACGAGAGGCCGCAGGGTTGCGCCGTCGAGCGTCAACGATTGCCCGTCATCGCCCTGCATCACCGTCACCACATCAAACAGCGGCGAACGGCTCACGTCGCGCTGCAACGATAATTCATCCACCAGTCGATCAAACGGATACGCTTGCCGATCCAGCGCATCAGAAATACGCAGCGCCGTTACGCGCAGCAACTCACGAAACGGCGTCTCGCCATCGAGTGAAACCCGCAGTGGCAGCGTGTTGACGTAAAACCCGATCTGCCCTTCCAGATCAGGGTGGTTGCGCCCCGACACCGGGAACCCGGTCACGATATCTTCCTGCCCGCTGGTTCGATGCAGTAAGACGTTGACCATTGCGCTGAAGAACATGAACGCGCTGCAATTCATTTGCTGGCAGAGCGCGTCAATCGCTTCGGCGTCTTTTTGAGAAATAGAATACGCCGCCGAAGCGCCGTGATAGGTCTTGACCGCAGGCCGCGCAAAATCAGTCGGCAATTGCAACACTGGCAGGTCGCCCGAAAGCGTTTCGCGCCAATAGTCGCGTTGCGCCCGCCCTTCGTCTGAATCTAAAAAATCATTTTGCCATTGAGCGAAGTCGCGGTATTGAATACGCAGTTCGGGCAGGTTCGCCGCCGCGCCGTCTCGCCGGGCCTGATAGAGCGCCATAAACTCTTGCGCCAATACATCCATGCTGAGGTCGTCTGAAATAATGTGATGCATATTAAAGAGCAACACATGCTGCGCCTCGTTCAAGCGCAACAACGCCCCGCGCAACAAAGCGCCCGACGACAAATCAAATTCACGCTGCGCGTCTTGCAGCGCCAATTCACGCGCGGCTTGCAGCGGCGCAGGTTCGCGACTCAAGTCAATCCATTGCAGCGCATTTTCGCTGCTTCTTACAATTTGCTGGCGCGGTTCGCCGCCGATCATAACAAAGGCGGTGCGCAACGACTCATGCCGTTGAACCAAATCGGCAAACGCAGCAGTGAATCCTTCGCGGTCTACCTCACCGTCAATCAACAACGCCGCCGGCATATTGTAAGCCGCCGAAGCGCCTTCCATCTGCGAGAGAATCCACAAACGGCGCTGCCCATGCGACAGCGGATAACTGTCGGCGTCCGCCGCCCTGGCAATCTCCACATAGGCGGCGCGGGGCGCGGCTTCCATCGTCTCCAGCAATTCGGCGATGGTCGGGTGATTGAACAAAGCGCGTAATGAGGTCTCGGCGTTCATGTCGCGTTGAATACGGCTGACCACTTGAGTGGCTTTCAAACTATGCCCACCCAGTTCAAAGAAGTTATCGTTCAGCCCGACGCGCTCCGCGCCCAATACCTCCGCCCAGATTTTGCCCATCTGTTTTTCGGCGTCGGTCACCGGGGCGACATAATCATCCGCCCCGCGCGACTGGCCTGCTTCCGGCTGTGGCAAGGCCTTGCGGTCAATCTTGCCAGCGGGCGACAGCGGCATATCGGATAGAAAGACGAAGTCAGACGGCGCCATGTAATTGGGCAATTTGTCTTTAATGAACTCACGCAGTTGCGACGTCAACCGCCGATGCAATTTTTCCTGCAATGGGTTGTTCGCATATTCGCGCCAAGGCTTGGCGTCATATTCATCGACAAACACAGGCTGCGCGTCGCCGCGAACCAACGCCGCGTCATAGCGCCCTTGTCCGGCGTTGCGCGCAAAACTCGTATGCAGCGCATACCCGCAAGACGTTGCCAACGATAACAAATCGTCTGGATCAACGCCGCGCATGACGGTATTCTTTAATCGAGTGCGCAGTTCCTGCACGGTTAAAGTGGTTTCTTTCTCCAGGCAATCCATCAACAAAAATTCTTGCTCGACGCGCGGGTTCACAACATCGCGCAACGCCAATGCGTCAGGCTGTGGTTCGAGCAGGCGGCGCAATCCGTCCAGCGAATGCGCATCAGCGTCCCATGCGCGCCAATCAAAATCACTTCGCAGCGGGAGTTCTTTTTCCAGATGAATCACAACGTCATAGCGAAAGCGCGTCATTTCATTGCGCTGCGTTCCGCGTTTGGGCATGATCTCAACATGCGAGACCGCTTCATATTTTTCTTGCAACGCAATAAAGAAATCGGGGCCAATCGCCATTTCTTGTTCTTGCTGAAATTGCCGCCGCACCCGCTCCGCCAGTTCGTCAACGCTCATCCCGTCTTCGGCTTTATACAATTGCACCGAAGCGTGAAACGCCTGCAGCAACGGCAGGCTGCGCACGTCGCCGACGAAGATCGAGCCGCCCGCCGCCAGCGTTTTCATCAAGCCTTCTAACACATGCAGCAGATAATCAACTCCAGGAAAATACTGCACCACCGAAGGCAGAATCGCGACATCGTAAGCGCCCGGTTCGATGCGGCTGAAATCCGTCGCCTCGCGCTGCTCTAAAATCGCTTGCGCCAAGCCGGAAATTTTATCCTGCAAATCCGCCCGCGCTTGCAACGCCTGCAATTGCCCAATTGAAACCTGCGACAAGTCGCTGCCGATGTATCCCTGCAAATGCGGCAACAGCGGGAACATGATAAGCCCCGTCCCACAGCCAATTTCGATCACGCGCTTAGGCCGTAGCGACAAAATGCGCTCGACGGTCAAACCGACGTATTCACGCATGTCAGCTTCGGGCAGCGGCGCATTGGTATAGTTGCTGTCCCAACCAATTACGTTAAAGGTTTCGTCTTGATAGGTGAGCGAATCGACGTAACTGTCTTCATGCAGCGTTTGCCAGAGTTCGACCTGTTCATTTTTCAGGTCGCGCAATTGCTTTTGCGTTTCGCTTGCATCCAGGTTGAGCGTTGCGTAACCCACCAATCGCTTTTCGTCGCCCGGGTCGTCGCGAACAATCACCGCCGTCTCGCGTACGCTGGGGTGGCGCCCCAACACGCTTTCAATCTCGCCGAGTTCAATACGAAAGCCGCGAATCTTCACCTGGAAGTCGAGACGCTCCATACATTCCAACACGCCATCCGGCCGCCAATAGCCCAGGTCGCCGGTGCGATACAACACCGCTTCGTGTTCATGTTTGGCGTAGGGGTTTTTCACAAACACCGCCCCGGTTTTTTCTTGATTGTTAAAATACCCGGCGCCAACGCCGATGCCCGCGACGCAAATTTCGCCCGCGACGCCCACCGGAACCAGCTGCAAATTTTGATCGAGAACATACAGCCGCAAGTTCGCCAGCGCATACCCAATCGGCACGCTGCGCGCATCCGACGGCAAGGGCTTCGTCAATGTATACTGGCAGATATCGTCCGCCGCTTCGGTGGGGCCGTACGCGTTCACCACCGGGACGCCGGGATAGGTCTCCAGCCAATGATTGACCAGCGCAACCGGGACGCTCTCTCCAGTCGCCATCGCGAATTGCAAATACGGCAACGCGCGTTGTTTGGCGCTCATCGGCCTGACATGCTCCAACAGTTCCTTCATCACCACAGGAACCAATTCAATCAACGTGATGCGTTGCGATTGGATCAGTTCAAATAATTTCGTTGGATCGCAGACCGTTTCAAAATCAGCAATCACCGTCCGTCCGCCGATAAGCCCCGGCGCCAGAAACTGCCAGACGGAAATATCTGAAGACGACGGCGCACTCTGCAAAAAGGCAGAATCTTGATGAAACTCGAGCCAGTCAAATTCCGCGAAGATATGGTTTACCGCACCGTCATGGCGAACAATCGCGCCCTTGGGCTGCCCCGTCGAACCGGACGTATACAACAAATACGCAGCGTCGCGGCTGCTGTTGACGCAAGACGGGTTTTCATCGCTCTCGCTCGAAAGGTCGTCCGCATCGAGTTGAATGATGTGCGCCAAATGATTTTCGTTTGAATGTAAATCAAAACGCGATGACAAACTCGAACGCGTAATCAGCGTCTTGATCTCGCTGTTGGCGATCATATAGCGGACGCGCTCATCCGGGTAAACCGGATCAATCGGCATAAACGCGCCGCCCGCTTTTAACACGCCTAACATCGCCGCCAGACAGTCATTCCCGCGCGGTTCGAGTATGCCGACAAAGTCATTGGGCTTCACGCCCTGACGCCGCAGGCGATGCGCGATGCGATTGGCGCGTTGGTTGAGTTCTTCGTAGGTCAAAGAATTTTCATTATGAACCACCGCCGCGCGTTGCGGCGCCGCAGCGGCGCTGCGTTCAAACAATTGATGAATGGTCTGCTCGACGGGATACTCGCGCACCGGCCCCGCCCACTCGTCGAGCAGTTGCGTTTTTTCTTGTGACGATAAAATATCAATCGCGCCAACAGGCGCTTCAGGCGCATCAACAATGCGCTCAAGCAATCGCTGATAATGCCCAACAAAACGCTGAATGGTCGATTCATCAAAGATATCGGTATTAAACTCCAACACGCCGGTGAGCGAGTCGCCGGTTTCCCAAACGTCCAACACCATGTCAAACAACGCAGCCACGCGGCGCGTTGCGACCAGCGAGATATCCAACCCGGGAATACTTAAATCCTGCATGGGCGCGTTCTGCATAGAGAACATCACCTGAAACAACGGGTTCACGCTCAAGTCGCGTTCGAGTTGCAACTCATCAACCAGTTTTTCAAAGGGAAGGTCCTGATGAGTGTACGCGTCCAGGGTGACGTTGCGCGCGCGGCGCAACAGCGTTTCAAACGATTGCGGCTGAGAAAAATCAAACCGCAGCGCCAGCGTATTCACAAAGAAGCCCACCAGCGATTCGATCTCGCTGCGGGTTCGATTGGCGATGGGCGAGCCGATGACGATGTCGTCCTGCCCGCTGTAGCGGTGAAGCAACGCCGCATACGCCGAGAGCAGCGTCATAAACAAAGTCGCGTCGTTTGCGCGGCATAGCCCGCGCAATTTTTTGGCGACCTCGGCTGGAATTTCAAAGGTCACGCTGTCGCCGCGATACGACTGCGCGGGCGGGCGGGGCCGGTCGGTCGGCAAGTTCAACACCGGCGGCGCGTCCACCAGTTGTTGCGTCCAGTATTGCGTCTGCTGCTCCAACACATCGCCGCTCAACCATTCGCGCTGCCACACGGCGTAGTCGGCGTACTGAATGCGCAGCGGCGCCAGCGACGCAGGCGCGCCCTCGCAATCGCTTCGATATAACGGCGCCAGTTCTTCAATCAACACGCCCAGCGACCAACCGTCCGAGACGATGTGGTGCATAGTCAAAAACAACACATGGCGCGACTCGTCGACGCGCAGCAGCGACGCGCGAATCAAACGGTCGCGAGATAAATCAAACGGGCGCCGCGCTTCTTCAATGGTCAGCCGCTGAATTTCATCTTCGACTTGTTCCGGTGAAACCTCATCAAGCGAACGCACTGGCAATTCAAGGTCAAACGGCGCCTCGATGGTTTGATAGGGTGCGCCGCCGTCTTCGCCAAATCGCGCCCGCAGCACGCCGTGGCGGGCGACAATCGAGTTCAAACTGTTATGCAGCGCAGCGGCGTTTAACGCGCCGTTTAGATTGAGCGCGATAGATACATTATAAAACGGGTTGCCGGGGTCAATCTTGTCGAGAAACCACAAACGCTCTTGCGCATACGACAGCGGCAGCTTTTCATCCATCTGCCGCCGCGCAACAATTGGCGGTTCCGGCGGCGTTTGTTTTTGTTGCCTTTCGATGCGCTCCGCCAGTCCGGCGATGGTGGGCGATTGAAACAGATCGCGCAGCGGCAGTTCAACGCCGAGTGATTCGCGTATGCGTGAAACCACCTGGGTCGCGCTTAGCGAATGTCCGCCGATCTGAAAAAAGTTATCGTGAACGCCCACGCCTTCAATGCGTAAAACCGTTTGCCAGACGCCCGCCAAGAGTTCTTGCAGAGGCGTTTGCGGCGCGGCGCTCTCGTCCGCTTGCAATGTAAGGTCTGGCTCAGGCAGCCGCTTGCGGTCAACCTTACCGTTTTCATTAATCGGCAGCGCATCCAAAAATACATAAAACTGCGGTACCATATAATCCGGCAAATGTCCTTTGAGAAATGCGCTCAACTCAACGGGATTCACATTGTCTTTTTTTGCAACCACATAACCGATCAGACGCCCGTCGCGATACAACACCACTGCGTCATCAACCCGCGCATGTTGAGTGAGTCGGGCTTCAATCTCACCGGGTTCAATACGGAAACCGCGAATTTTGACTTGGTCGTCAATGCGCCCGATAAACTCAATCGCGCCGTCAGCGCGGCGTTTTACGATATCGCCGGTGCGGTACAATTTCGGCGAACGCTCTGGCCCGAATGGATTGTCGATGAATGTTTTCGCCGTCAATTCGGGCTGATTTAAATAACCCAACGCCAAGCCGTCGCCGCCAACCCACAGTTCGCCGGGAACACCGGCTGGAGCGAGTTGCCCGTTGGCGTCAACCACATACGCCTGCGAATTCGCGACAGCCTGCCCAATCGGGACAGTGTGCGCATCATCATCAACATTCCACACCCGATGCCAGGTTGAGAAGGTGGTGTTCTCCGTCGGGCCGTACACATGCAGCAGGCGGTCGGGCGCGCCTTCGCGCAACACCCGCCCCACCCAGTGCGAGTCAACCGCCTCACCGCCAAATAAAACGTGGCGCAAACCCGCAAACGCCTTGGGCGCCTGCCGCGCCATTTCGTTAAACAATGCAGTGGTAATAAACAGCGTGGTGATCTTTTTTTCTTGCAGCGCCTGCGCAAAGCGAAGCGGCGCCAAGGTCACGTCGCGGTCGACGCCGATCAGCGCCGCGCCGTTCAACAACGCGCCCCAGATTTCAAACGTCGCCGCGTCAAACGAAGCGTTGGCCGCTTGCGCGATGCGGTCCGAAGCGTCCAGCGGGCAATAGTCGTTGTTGAGAACCAAGCGCATCACGCCGCGATGGGAAACCATCACGCCTTTGGGCGTCCCGGTCGAGCCGGAGGTATAGATAATGTACGCGAGGTCGTCTGCGCTGCGATGAACGTCCGGCGCAGCGGTCGCTTCTCCCGAAACCAGCGTCCATCCAATGTTTGATAAAATGAGTTCGCCATTGAAATTCGGCAAACGGGTTTTGAATGCGTCTTCTGTAATCAAGATCGATGCGCCGCAGTCTTGCGCCATGAACGCCAGCCGCTCATCGGGGTATGACGGGTCGAGCGGCGCATAGGCCGCGCCCGCTTTTAAAATCGCCAACAGGCTGATGATGAATTCCGCCGAACGGGTTTGCATCAGCCCGACCGCGCCGCCGGGTTTCACGCCCTTCTGTATCAACGTATGCGCCAGCTGGTTGCTGCGCTGGTCGAGTTCTTGGTATGTAAGCCGGGTTTCGCCGTATTCTACCGCGAGCGCATTCGGCAACCGCGCCGCGATTTCCGTAAAACGCGCAATGATGCTTTGTTCTTTTTGATACTCCCGCGCAGTCTGGTTCCAGGCGGTGTGTTGTTGCATTTCCGCCTCGCCTATCAGCGGTAATTCTGCGACCGAAGCGTTGGGCTTCTTCAACGCCGCACGCAGGAAAATTTCGTAATGACCAAACAAGCGTTCGATGCTTGAGTCGTCAAACAGGTCGTCGCTGTATTCAACGACGCCTTCGAGGCCATTGCCGCTTTCATTGAGCAAGACGGTCAGATCAAACTTTGACGCGCCCGCGTCAACCCTGCGCGGCGTGATATCTAAATCAGGCAGCGTGAGTTTCGCGTCCGGCGTATTCTGCAAGGTGAACATTACCTGAAACAGCGGGGTATATCCCAGTTCGCGCTCAGGCTGCAACACATCCACCAGGCGTTCAAAGGGCGCGTCTTGATGTTCATACGCAGCCAGATCGGCTGCCTGCGTTCGCTGTAATAATTCAATGAACGTCGGACGTTCAGACGCATCGACGCGTAGCAGCAGCGTATTGACAAAAAACCCGACCAGCGGTTCGAGTTCGCGGCGGTTGCGGTTGGCGACGCCGGTTCCAAGAACGATATCGGTCTGCCCGCTATAGCGCGACAGCAGCGCAACGAACGCCGCATGAAGCGTCATAAACAAGGTCGCGCCTTGCTCGTTGCTGAATTGCTTCAAGCGCTGCAACAAATCTCCGTCAAATTGAAACGTCTTCAGCCGTCCGGTAAATCGTTGCACGGGCGGGCGCGGACGGTCGGTCGGCAGTTCTAACAGCGCGGGCGCGCCGCGCATGGTTTCTTTCCAAAAATCAAATTGTGATTGCGCCGCATCGCTTTGGATCCACTGCCGTTGCCAAATGGCATAGTCGGCGTATTGCAGCGGAAGCGGCGCCCAGTCGGGTCCGCGCTCGAGGCGATACGCTTGATAGGCCTTCGCCAGATCATGCACCAGAATGCTCTGCGACCAGCCGTCGGTAATAATGTGATGCAGTGTGATGACGAACACGGCGCGCTGATCGCCTGCATCAATCAACAAAGTGCGCAGCAATACGTCGTTCTCTAGATCAAATGTCCGTTTCGATTCTTCATTGACCGCCTGGTCGATCGCCGCTTGCCGCGAAGCGTCATTAAGATTGCGCAAGTTCATCCGGCGAATGGGCGCTTGGATCGGTTCCATCACGATTTGGATGGGCGCGCGATCTTTGACGCGTATCACCGTGCGCAGCGCTTCATGCCGCGCAACGACGGCGTCCAAACTTTTTTGCAGCGCGTCTACATCTAAGCGCCCGCGTAGTTCGAGCGCAGCGATAACATTGTACGTAGCGCTTTGGCCTTCGAGTTGGTTGAGCAGCCACAACCGTTGCTGCGAATACGACAACGGCGCCGAACCGCTCCGTTGCGCGGGTTGAATTTCCGGCGCAGCGCCTGCGACTGGCTCGGGCAAGTACGCCGCCAATTGCGCAGGCGTGGGCGCTTCAAAAATCCGCCGCAGCGGCAGTTCAAAATCAAACCGCTCGCGGATGCGCGACGCCAGTTGCGTAGCAAGAATCGAGTGCCCGCCCAGTTCAAAGAAATTATCGTGAATCCCCGCCCGCTCCAGCTCGAGCGTTTCCGCCCAAATCGAAACCAACACTCGCTCGCGCGGCGTACGCGGCGCGGCATAAGGCGCTTCAGAACCAATGCGGTGTTCGAGCGGATCCGGCAGCGCCTTGCGGTCAAGTTTACCGTTCGGCGTCAGCGGCATACGCGGCAGCAAAACGTAGTAGGACGGCGCCATGTAATCGGGCAGCGTCTCGACGATATGGGCGCGTAATTCACTCAAGTCGATTGCTTGCGTCGCCGTAAAATACGCCGCCAGCGCAGTCGCCCCGCTGTCGTCTTGAATCGCAACCACTTCCGCTTCGCGAACCGCAGGGTGTTCCAGCAAACGAGCGCGCGCTTCGCCCATCTCCACCCGAAAGCCGCGAATCTGCACCTGGTCGTCAATGCGCCCCAGGTATACCAGTTCGCCATCTGGACGCTGCTTGACCAAGTCGCCGGAACGATACAATCGTTCACCGTTGCGATAGGGATTCTCAATAAATTTTTCTCGCGTGAGTTCATCGCGATTGAGATAACCGCGCCCCACGCCCAAGCCGCCGACGCACAACTCGCCCGCCACGCCAATCGGCGCCAGGCGCAAGCGCTCGTCCATCACATAAGTCGTGGTGGTCGCGATCGGCCGCCCGACCGCGCTGGCGGTTTGCTGCAGATCGCCGTCGGTCATTTCTTTATACGTCACGTGCACGGTGGTTTCGGTAATGCCGTACATATTGATCAACCGCGCATCGGGGTACGCCTCGCGCCAGGGCGACAGCTGTTTCGGGTTCAACGCCTCGCCGCCGAAGATCACATAACGCACATCCAGTTCAGGCAACCCCGCCTGCCGCGCCGCCCCGGTGAGCGCATCAAACGCGCTGGGCGTCTGGTTGAGCACCGTCACCCGATGCTCGCGCAGCAGCGCCAAAAATGTTGCAGGGTCTTGGGCGCATTCTTTCGAGACCATCACCACCGCGCCGCCGTACAGCAGTGCGCCGTAGAGTTCCCACACCGAAAAATCAAACGTGTACGAGTGAAACATCGTCCACACGTCCTCGCTCGAAAAATCAAACGGCGTCTTGTCGTTAAACAACAATCGCACCACGTTGCGGTGCTCGATCAACACGCCCTTCGGGCGCCCGGTTGAGCCGGAGGTATACAGACAATAGATGAGATGCTCAGGGCGGCTATGGTTTTCCGGCGCATCCGTCGGCTGCGCAGCGATGCGCTCCGCGTCGCGGTCGAGCAAAACCGTATTGGCAATCACAACCGGGACCGCATCCGCCAACGCTTGCGTACTGATTAAAAATTCCGCCGCCGCGTCTTCAACGGTAAAGCGCAAGCGCTCTTCGGGAAACGCCGGGTCTATCGGCAAGTACGCGCCGCCCGCTTTCATCACCGCCAGCAGCGCAACAATCGCATCGGCGCTGCGGTCTAAACATACGGCGACCAGAGTTTCTTCTTTCACCCCCAAGCGGCGTAATTCATGCGCGAGTTGATTGGCGGCGCGGTCGAGTTCGCGATAGGTCAGCGTTCGGTCGCTTGCGATTACCGCGACTTTATCAGGAACCTGCCTCGCCTGCGCTTCAAATAATTCATGCACGGTCACACGGTCTGGATACGCCGCCTCGGTATGGTTCCATTCGACGCACTGTTGATGGACCTCACCTTCGCTCAACAGCGGCGCGTCACACACGCGCCCTGACAGCCCCTGCGCCATGGCGCGCAAAACTGATTCGTAATGCGCCGCCATGCGGCGGGCGGTCGCGTCGTCATAAATATCTAGATTAAACGTTAACACCCCGGCGAACTGATCGCCGTCGAGCTTACACAAAAGGTTTAGATCATATTTGCCAAAGCCAAGGTTGGTTTCGATAACGCGGGCGTCCAATCCGTTCATCGAAAACGCAGACGCCGCATCATCATATTGATAGAGCACGTCAAACAACGCGGTGCGGCTCATATCTTTTTGCGGGTTGAGTTCTTTCACCAGCAGATCGAAGGGCATTTCCTGAAACGCCGCCGCGCGGTTGTAGCGTTTATGCAAATCGTTCAGGAGTTCTTGCAGCGTGGTTTCATCTTCCATGCGGCTGCGCAACACGGTCAGGTTTGAATACGGCCCAACGCCTCCCGCCAGCCCATCTTGCCGACGGCAGTCGAAAGGCGTCCCCACCACAATTTCACCTAACCGTGAATAGCGGTGCAGCAAAACCACATACGCCGCCAGCATCCAAACCGAAGGCGGCGTTTCGTGTTGACGGCATCCCGCCAAAATGCCTCGCGTTAATTCAGCGTCAACCGAAAATTCGATTGAACGCGCCGTGTAGGTATGCACCGCAGGCCGGGGCTTGTCTTCAGGCAGCTCCAGCGCTTGCAAGCGGCCCCGCAGTTCCCAACGCCAATGAAACAACAGCGGTTCAAAATCATCGCGCCGCAGCGACTTCTGCCATTGCGCATACTCGGGATACTGCACATCCACCGGGGGCAAATTTGGTTCGCGGTTTTCGCTCAGCGCCTGATAGATTTCTTTCAATTCATTCGTTAGCAGGCCCATCGAGGTCCGGTCGGCAATGATGTGGTGCGCAACCATCACCAGAACCGACTCATCCGGCGCTATACGCAACAGCGTTGCCCGCAACAAGCGTTCCTGGTTTAAATCAAACGGGCGCAAGGTTTCCTGCTGCGCCCATGTTCGCCAATCCAGCGCAGCAGTCTCATCCGGCCCGACCACCGGGACAGAGATCGAACAGTCGTCATCGATCCATTGCGTTTGCTGCTCGTCTTGTGCAGAAACCCGAATGCGCAGCGAAGCGTGGCGTTGCACAATTTTTGAAAGGCTGGTTTCAAGCCGAGGCGCATCGACCGCCCCGCGCAAATACAAAACCAGTGGAATGTTGTGATAGACCGGGTGCGTCTCATAGACGTTGTTCGTCTCGAAACGGTCGATAAACCACATCCGCTCCTGGTGAAATGAAAGAGGAAATTTTTGTAAATTCGTCATACAGTCCTGCATACGCTTTAGCGTTGCGAATCAAGAATACAATCAACCCAAACTCATGAATGGTTAAGCAATCGAAGCCGCCGGCTTGCGTATCGGCGGCAACATGCAGGCGCTCTCAAACTGCAGGTCATCAAGCGGCGTGGTCGGGTTCAGTACATACCGTTCCAACACCAGGCGAAGACGGTTTGCCATTGTAGCCATGGTTGCCGTTGTGAATAAATCGCGGTTATACCGTAGGGAGCCCTGCATGGCCCCATCGGCTTCCATCAAATAAAAATCCAGGTCCGAGCGGACCGCGTCGCTGCTCATCTCGACCGGTTCAATCTGAATCTCCGGCGACTGCAATTTCACTTGCGGCGAATTTTGAAAAATAAACATCGCCCGAAACAGTGGAGTATTGCGCGAGAGGTTGAGCGACTCGATCAATTGATCGAGCGGCATGTCCTGGTGGGCGTAGGCGTCTGACGAAACGGATTGCGCCCGTTGAATCAACGCCTCAAAGGTGGGGTTGCCGCGCAAATCTAATTTCAATAAAAGCGTGTTAACGAAAAAACCGATAAGCGGTTCGAGTTCTTTGCGGTTGCGGTTGGCGATGGGCGCCGCGATCACAATTTCTTCCTGGCAACTATACCGCGCCAACAAAACTGCATACGCCGCCAGATAGACCATAAACGGCGTCGCGCCGTACCGGCGGCCCGCGTCAGCGACGGCGGACGCCAAGTCCCGCTCCCATGTAACAGGGTGGTTTTCGCCATCATAGGTTTGCTTGGCGGGGCGACCAAAATCGGTCGGCAATTCTAACGGCGCAGGCAGCGGCTCTAATTGCTTTTTCCAATAAGAAAGCAGTTCTTCCCGCTTCGATTCTGAAAGCGCGTCCCGTTGCCACACTGCGAAGTCCGCATACTGAATCGGCAGCGGCGGCAATGACGACGAACGCCCCTGCGTATAGGCGCTGTAGAGTTCCGCAATCTCACGATTAAACACCGACGACGACCAGTTATCGCAAATAATGTGGTGCATGTTGGTCATCAACCAATGCCGTTCCGGGCGGCATTTCACGACCGTAACCCGAAGCAGCGGCCCTATCGCCAAATCAAACGGGCGCTTCGATTCTTGTTCCGCCAACAGCATGGCTTCGCGTTCAACCTGGCGTTCAGGCAAATGAGTCAAATCAACGGTATTGATTTGAACGGCGCCCGCATCCGCAATAGATTGGATAGGCGCACCGTTTTTTTCAGGAAACGTGGTGCGCAAAATCTCGTGACGGCGCACCAATTCATTGAGGCTGCTTTGCAGCGCAGAAAGGTCGAACCGCCCGATGATGCGCTGAACGCCGAATTCGTTGTAATACGAACTCGCGCCTTCCATTTGCTCAAGAAACCACAAGCGCTGTTGCGCAAACGAAAGCGGCGCAACGCCGTTGCGTTGCGCGGCGACAATCACGCTGTTCTTATCACCAACCACAGCAGCGCCTGACTTACGCTCGCGCAATTTCTGCAGCGCAAGATCGCGTTGCTCCGGCGTTAGGTTGGCCAATTGTTTTTGTAAATCCGTTGTAACCATAAACGAAAATAAAAACCCCTACTAAAAACAAACCGTGAAATTTTTCTTGGGTGTATAACGTTATTTATCTTTCGCGACTTCGGCGAGAATTTCCGCCAGATCGTCCGCCCCGGCGCTTTCAAACGTCTTGGCGTCGATCAGTTCCGCCAGCGCGCGCACTGTACACGCCGAGAAGAAATCATCGAGACTCAGCGGCGCCTCAAACGCCTCACGGATGCGCGACAACGCCTGCGTCGCCAGCAGCGAATGGCCGCCCAGCGCAAAAAAGTCATCTTGCGCCCCCACCTGCGGCAATCCAAACAACGTCTGCCATATCTCACACAGCGTTGCTTCCGTCTGGGTTTGCGGCGCAACGTAGTTCGCGTCGGGCTGGACCGACGCATGCGTCTCTTTCGTCCATGCGTCTTCATATTGTTTTGAATGCCGTTGACGGCGCGACGAAAAATCACACGTCGAAATCAATGCGCGACCGCCGCCGTTTTGCAGCACGCGCAGCAACGCGTCAAAGCCTTCGTCGTCTGACAAGCCGAGTTTCAAACGCTCCTGATGAGCCGCCTTCATCTCTTCCGGCAGTTGCGCATTCGCCGCCATCCCGCTTTCACGCCAGGCGTCCCAGTTGATTGAGACAGCGTCCGGGCGCTGCTGCGCCAGCGCATCCAAATACGCATTCGCGGCAAGATAATCGGCTTGGCCCACTTCTTCCAACGCCGTCGCAATCGACGAGAACAGCACGAAAAAGTCCAGCGAACCCGGCTCAAATATTCTCGACAAAACCGCTGCGCCGTCGGCCTTACCGCTGATGACCTTCTTCATCATGTCCGGCGTCTTGCGTTGAATAATGGTCTGCGAAGCGACGCCTGCGGTATGCAGTACGCCGTTGATTCGCCCCATTGCGCGTTCAACGTCAACGACAACGCGTCTCATGGCGGTTTCGTCCGCCGCGTCAGCCTGATAAACCGCGACCTCGCAACCGTGCAGTTCAATAAGTTTCAATCGCTGAACAATCCCCGCCGTCGCGTCGCCTGACGCGGCGAGTTTTTCAATCGCGTCCCACTGCTCCCGCTTCGGGAAAGCCGAACGCGCCGTCAACGCCAGTTTCACTTTCGCCGAGCGCGCGATCCGTTCCGCAATCGCCAGCCCGACGCCGCCCAGGCCGCCAGTGAGTAAATACACGCCGCCGTCTCGAAACGGCGCCGCCTCCGTCGTCGGCAATGGCGCGGCTTGATAGTCTTCCACCCAGCGTTTCGCGCCGCGCAACACAATCAGCCGTTCGTCAACCGGACGTTTCATTTCTTGAATGATTGGCTTCAGGTTTGCGTCCAGCGATAGAATATCAATCGAGCGGCATTGCGCGTTGGGATACTCCAATGGGATGGTTTTGATCGCGCCCGCCGCCATTGCCAGGTCGGCGTCGCCGCCGCACTCGCCCGCAATGCTATACGCCGCGTGGGTCAGCAGCGTCAAATGAATGGGACGCGAAAGGCCGCACTCGCCCATCGCCTGCGCGAGAGAGATCAGGCTATAAAATCCGCGTTCCCGTTTCTGTTCTGCGCTCAAAGCGCCGCCGCATAACCAGCCGACGACAATTTCATCAAACGCATAATCTTGTTCTGACAACGATTGCAACAATGCGACAAAATCGGCGGGATTCGCAGCATTAATTTGATAACGCCCTTCATCCACACAGGCGAATGTTTCGCCCGCCGCAACAGTGACAATTTGACTGCCGTCTGTGCATTGCTCAACCAAACGCGTATGAAAATCATTTTGTGAGTCAACAAAGAATAAATAATTTCTCGAAGTCTCTTTTGGCGGATGCGCCGCCCGGGTTTCTTTCCAAGACGGCAGGTAGAACCACTCCGCCCTATCGTCTTTTTTAACGGGCCGCTCATCTTGCGCGTTCGCCGTGAGCCCACCGCGTGACTTCGCTTCGATCCAATAGCGTTGGCGTTGGAAGGGATAAGTCGGCAGCGCCGTCTTCACGCAGCGCTCATCCGCATACCATTTTTGCCAGTCCAGCGCGACTCCCGCCGACCACGCTTCACCAACGGCGGCGAGGATGCGACGTTCTTCGTTTTGTTTTTCTTTGGCATGAGGCATTGATTCAACCGCAGCGTGGCCCGCGCCGAACCCGTGATGTTGACGCGCATACGAACTCAACACGCGCCCCGGCCCTGCTTCGAGTAAAACCCCGCCGCCCGATTTCAACACAACGCCCAGCCCATCGGCAAAACGCACCGTCTCGCGCAAATGCCGCGCCCAATACTGCGGGTCGGCCGCTTGGTTCGCCGAGATCCAGTCGCCAGTCACATTCGAGATAAATGGAACCTGCGGCGCGTTGCGCTCCACCTGTGAAACGCGCTTTGCAAACGCATCGGTGATGGCGTCCATCGCCGCCGAATGAAACCCATGAGACGTATGCAGCAGGCGGCTCTCGATATTGCGCCGCGATAACGTTTCTTTTAATTGTTCAATCGCTTCGCCTGGGCCGGAAAACACGCACGAGCGCTCACCGTTTACCGCCGCCAGACACAAGCCGTCTTTTAAATACTCTCTACATTCGTTTTCATGCAGCGGCGCCGCCAACATGCGCCCGGCGGGCAGTTCCTGCATCATGCGCCCGCGCACAGCGATCAGCGCCAGCGCTTCTTCCAGCGAAAACACGCCCGCTAAACACGCCGCGACATACTCGCCCAGGCTGTGCCCGATCATCGACTCCGGCTCAACGCCCCACGCCATCCACAACTTCGCCAGTGAATATTCCACCGCAAACAACGCGGGCTGCGCCATTGCGGTCTGGCCAAGCCGCGCGGCGGCGGCGTCATTTTCTTCCAAACAAAACACCGCGTCGCGCAAGTTCAATCCAAGATGCGGCTGCAACAACTCACAGCATTTATCAAAGGTTTTTCGGTAGGGCTTGAAGCGCTGATACAACCCGCGCCCCATGTTTAGCGTCTGGGTTCCCTGTCCGGGAAACAGAAACACAACCGGCTGCGCTTCGTTTTTAATTTGTGAAGCCGGCTGTTGCGCCCAGCGCTCCGCGTTCAATTGCTTTGCGGCGTCTTGCGCATCAGCCGCGACGATAAACGCGCGATGATCAAACGCCTTGCGACCGCAGCTGAGCGAATAGCCCGTGTTGCCCAATGCAGCATTCGCGTTTGCTTCAAAATAAGTGCGCATCAGTTCCGCGCGTCCGTCCAGCGCGTCGCGGGTTTTCGCCGACAGCGGCAGCAGGTACAAATCGCGCTCGACCGGCGCGGCTTCCTGCGCGGGCGCCTCTTTTATTATCGCATGAGCATTGGTGCCGCCGATGCCGAACGAACTCACCGCCGCAATGCGTACGCCTTTTTCGGGCTTCCACTCGCGCCGCGCATCGTTGACATAGAAGGGGCTGCGCTGAAAATCAATTTGTGAATTGGATTTCTGATAATGCAGCGTCGGCGCAATCTCGCCGTGTTTTACCGTCAACGCCGCTTTAATGAATCCGGTGATCCCGGCGGCGGCGTCGAGATGGCCGACGTTAGATTTGACCGAACCGATAGCGCAGGCGCCCTCTTTCATTCGGTCTTTATAGACATTCTGCAGCGCCTGAATTTCAATCGGGTCGCCCAACACCGTCCCGGTGCCGTGGGTTTCGATATAGCCAATCGCGTTTGGGTCAACGCCAGAGCGTACCAGCGCCTGCTCGATCACCTTCGCCTGGCCTTCGACGCTGGGCGCAGTGTAGCCCGCCTTCAATGCGCCGTCGTTGTTAATCGCCGTCGCCGCAATCACAGCGTGAATCACATCGCCGTCGCGCACCGCATCATCCAAGCGCTTTAACGCGACCAACCCCACGCCGTCGCCGCCGACCGTCCCCTGCGCATCTTGATCGAAGGGGCGGCAATGTCCGTCCGGCGAAAGAATCATGCCCTCTTTGTGCAAGTAGCCGGTGCGTTGCGGCAGGTGGATCGACGACCCGCCCGCCAGCGCCATGTCGCACTCGCCGTCAATCAAACTGCGGCAGGCAAAATGCACCGCCGTCAGCGAAGTCGAACACGCGGTCTGCACGCTGACGCTGGGGCCTTTGAGATTGAGTTTATAAGAAGCAAACGTCGGCAGATAATCTTTATCGTTTGAAATCAACACCTGAAACTCGCCCGCCGACTGCGCCGCTTCAGGATTCGTAATCAAATTATTGAGCAGGTAGGTATTCAACCCGACTCCCGCGAACATGCCCACCGCGCCGTCATACGCATCAGGATTGCAGCCCGCGTCTTCGAGCGCCTCCCAGGCGCATTCTAAAAACAGGCGATGCTGAACATCCATCACCTCGGCTTCACGCGCCGTCATGCCAAAGAAAGACGCATCGAACTGGTCTACCCCGTCCAGCGAACCAAACGCGTTCACGTATTCGGGGCGATCAATCAATTTTGGATCAACGCCCGCCGCAATCATTTCATCGCGAGAAAAAAACGTAATGCTCTCTTTGCCTTCGAGCAGGTTGTTCCATAACTCGCTGACCGACTTCGCGCCGGGAAAACGCCCCGCCATGCCGACGACCGCGATGTCTTGATTGGCGGTCGCAACCGCAGCCTTTGCGGGCCGCTTTACTTCGCCCGCCTGTTCCTGGCGCGACAAATACGCCGCCAGCGATTGAATGGTCGGGTATTGAAACAACTCGACCATCGTCAGGCCGTCGCCGAAATGGGTTTGCAAAACGCTGTGCACCTGCCCCAACAACAGCGAATGCCCGCCGACTTCAAAGAAGTTGTCGCGCAGCCCGATCTCATCGCGCTGCAACACCTGCTTCCAGGCGGCGTAAATCACGTCTTCCGTCCGCGAGCGCGGCGCATCGGCGCCGTCGCCGGGCTGCACCGTATCGGGCGCAGGCAAAGCGCCGCGGTTGAGTTTTCCGTTCGGCGTCAGTGGAAACAAATCCATCACCACAAACGCCGAGGGGATCATATAATCCGGCAAGAATTTTTGAATAAAATTGCGCAGCGAGGCCGCGTCAAGATCGGCGCCGTTACTCGCCACTGCATACGCCGCCATATAGCGCCCGCCGGGGCGGTCGTCGCGGGTAATCACCGCCGCCTGCCCCACATCAGGATGGCGCTCTAACACGGCTTCGACTTCGCCGAGTTCAATCCGAAAACCGCGAATCTTTTCCTGATAGTCAGCGCGACCAATATATTCAATCACGCCGTCAGCGCGAAAACGCGCCACGTCGCCGGTTTTATACAAGCGCGCGCCCGGCGTCCGGTCGAACGGGTCGGGCACAAAGCGCTCTTCGGTCATTTTCGATTTATTGTAATACCCGCGCGCCAGGTTCACGCCGCCGATATACAACTCGCCGCTCACGCCAATCGGCGTCGGCTTTTTATGCGAATCTAAAATATAGATTGTCGTGTTGGCGATGGGCCGCCCGATCGGCACCGTCACCGCGTCCGGTTCAGGCTTACATTCCCAATAGGTCACGTCGATGGCGGCCTCGGTGGGGCCGTAGAGATTGTGCAATTCACAATCAAAGCGCTCAAAGAAACGCGTCTGGATTTCCGGCGTCAGCGCTTCACCGCTACAGACCACCCGGCGCACGCAACGGCAGGTGCCCGCTTCGTCGCGCTCTAAAAACGCCTTCAACATCGAAGGCACAAAATGCAGCGTGGTAATGTTTCGCGCCCGGATCAAGTCAATCAAATACGCGCTGTCTTTGTGGCCTTCGGGCTTGGCCATCACCAGCCGCGCACCCGTCATCAGCGGCCAGAAAAATTCCCAAACCGACACGTCAAAACTGAAGGGCGTCTTCTGCAACACCCGGTCATTTTCATCCAGCCCATATTCATCCTGCATCCACAACAAGCGGTTACAGATCGCCTTGTGAATATTCATCACGCCCTTGGGGCGCCCGCTCGAGCCGGAGGTATAAATGATGTAAGCCAAATCTTCGGGCCGCGACTGGTTGACCGGGTTCGCCTCATCAAATGTCTCAATGGCCTCCAGGTCGCGGTCAACGCACACGATAAACGGAGACGCTTTTAGGTTCAAAAACACGGGGTGCTCATTCAGCAGTTTTTGCTGCGTTAACAACACCGGCACCTGCGCGTCTTCGAGCATATAACGCAAGCGGTCGTTCGGGTAATCCGGGTCAAGCGGCACATACGCCCCGCCCGCTTTGACGATGCCCAACAGCCCGACCACCATGTCCAGCGAGCGCTCAATGCAAATGCCCACCGGCGTATCGCGCCCCACATTGAGGCTGCGTAAATAGTGCGCCAGTTGGTTGGCCTTCGCGTTCAACTCGCGGAAGGTCAGCGTTTCAACCGCACCGTTCGCTTGAGGCGCTTCGACCGCAATCGCATCAGGCGTTTTATTGACTTGTTCTTCCACCCACTCATGCAGGCTTTTGTGTAAGGGATATTCTTTTCGGGTCGCGTTCCAGTCGCTGAGAATGCGCGTCTTTTCGCGCTTGGGCAGCAGCGGCAATTCTGAAACCCGCCGATTGGGGTTCTCAACAATCTGCTCTAACAAGACGCAATAATGCGCCTGCATCCGCTGGATGGTGCTTTTCTGAAATACGTCGGTATTGTATTTAAACACGCCAAACAAACTGTCGCGCTGTTCGGCTTTTTCTAAAATCTCCAACGTCAAATCAAACTGCCCTTCCATCTGCGGCAGTTCATAGGGCTGCAAGTCAAGCCCGCCCCAATGCACGTTGGCTTCGCCGGGAGTCAACAGTTCGAGATACTCGTCCGACTGCGGCGGCTTTTGCAAAATAAACATCGACTGAAACAGCGGCGTACGGCTGGGGTCGCGATTCATCTGCAACCGCTCCACAATCAGCGGCAGCGGAAAATCCTGGTGCGTGAGCGCGTCCAATACCGTGTGGCGCACCTGGCTCAAAAAATCAGAAAACGCCGGGTCGCCCTCAAACGATGAACGCAACGCCACCGGGTTGACGCAATACCCCACCACCGACGCGAAGTCCGCTTGCGTACGCCCTGATGTGGGCGAGCCAACGATGATGTCTTCCTGTCCGGTATAGCGAAACAACAAAACCTGAAACGCCGCCAGCATCGCCATATAGAGCGTTGCGCCTTGTTCTTTGGCGCAGGCGTGAAGCCGCTCCGTCAAGTCGCCGGAAATTTGAAAGGGAATCGAGGCGCCGTTAAACGAACGCATCGGCGGGTGCGACTTATCAGTCGGCAAATTCAGTATGGGAACTTCGCCCTTGAGCGCATTGCGCCAATAGTCCCACAGGCGTTCGCCTTCCGCGTCGGCGACCATCCGGTTTTGCCAGTCGATAAAATCGGAATACTGATAATCCAACCCGGGCAGCGTCACCGCCTCGCCCTTGAGCAACGCCGGATAAATCTGACGAAACTCATTCATCAACACCCACATCGACCAACCGTCGCATGCGATGTGATGTACATTCACCAGGAGAATGCATTCACGGTCTGAACGACGCAACAACGTCACCCGCGACACCGGGCCGGTTTCCAGATCAAACGGCTTACGATAGTTTTCACGCACCCGCTTGTCGGTTTCAGAATCAGACAGGTTGGAAACATCAATTGTTTCAAAGGCGACTTCTTGCTTGGGCAGTATCTGCTGGACCAGTTCGCCTTCGTCCATCTTATAGATCGACCGCAACATCGAATGCCGGTCAACCAGCAACTGAAACGACTGCTTGACAATTGGCTCGCTTAACGGAGAAAGAATTCGGACAGCGTATGCGGCGTTATACGCAGCACTCGCAGGATTGTTCTTGTATAAAAACCAGAGCGCTTTCTGACCAAATGAAAGCACATGGCGTTTGGGCTGCGTTGTTTTTTGCAGCAACCATTCCGCCAGAAGTTTCCGCTTCTCAGCTTGCGTCGGCTGATCTTCGGTTTGTTTATTCATTACACCACTTTTCTTCAATACCATTATAGTAAACAGTTATAAGAGCAGTCCATTATACTGAAATTGCTCAAAGCACAAGCGACGATTAAAGTCTCTTGCGTCTTAATCTGCTAAATCCGCTTAGGATATGTTTTGATGAAATCGCCTAAGATGAAAGCATCCCGATAGAACTTGTCGGGATACGATTGCCAATACATATAGTATTTTGTTAATATAATATTCAGTCTTTTTTACGTTTATGTCAAGAAAAAAGTAAACGTTTCTTGAATATAATTTCATATTTTACAATGAAAAGTAGCCGAATTTATCAAAAGTGTTATAGTTTTATATCTAAAAAATCCGCCTTAGCGCTTTTACTCAATAAAATCATCAAACAATGATTTTTTTACTTGACCATCGACTCATTTTGATGTTTTGATAATTATCACTTGCAATTATTCCTATAGAATTCTATCGTTTGTTCTCAAATTCCGTTGCCGCACCCTGTGAAAATTTAACTTGACTCAATCAGTGAAACTATGAGATGTATCGCAGTGGGCAATAAAAAAGGCGGCGTGGGAAAATCGACCATCGCCGTCCATTTAGGGTGCGAATTCGCATCCCGCAATCGTTCGGTTACGCTCTATGACGCCGACGAACAAGGCACCTCGTCCAATTGGTGTGCGCGGGGCAATCTAGCCATCCAGTGCAAAACCGTCCCCATCGAACATCCTGACCAAGCGAAACAGTTTATCCACCAAATCAAATCCGATCAATCGGACATCGTCATAATTGACCTGCCGCCCCACACCCGCGAAGCCACCGAAGCGGCCATCGCCGTCTGCGACCTGATCCTCATCCCGGTTACGCCCTCCGGCGCAGATTTCACCTCAACTGGCAAAGCCCTGGCTCTGGTTCAAGAAGGCCGAACCTACCGCAACGGCGCGCCAAAAGCCTTGCTGGTTCCCTCGCGGGTCGACCGTCGCACCGCCTTCGGCAAAGAAATTTCGGCGTCTTTGGCAGAATTCAATGAAACCGTTGGCCCCGAGATCGGCCAGCGCAGCGCCTTTATCGACAGCTTTGGCCTTGCCGATTGGGTCGGCCGTAGCGACCCGAAATCAAAAGCCTATCATGAGATTCAATTATTGACCGACAAGGTCGAGGAGATTTTGAAATGAGTAAAAGCCGCTTGAAAGATTTCAGCAACATTGCGGATGACGCTTCAACATCCAGTACGCAAGAAGAAATGGTGATTGAAGCGGAAGTCGTTTCAAAAGAGACCATCTCCACCAAAGACGACCGCGCCATGAAAATCGTAAAAAGAAACATGTATTGGTCGATGGGCGTCAGCCTGCTGCCGTTTCCGCTGATTGATCTGGTCGCAATTACCGCATTCCAAGTACGCTCCATTCAGCAGTTGTCTGATTTTTATGACATCCCCTTTTCAGATCACCGCGTCAAAAACATCATCGGCGCCCTGGTGAGCGGTTTGGGTTCAGCCTATTTGGGCGGCTTGCTTTCGCGCAGTTTTATCAAATCGCTCCCGTTTGTCGGCAACGCGGTCAGCATGGCCAGTATGCCGATTGCCACCGGGGCGATGACTTACGCCATAGGAAAAGTATTCGTCCAACACTTTGAATCCGGCGGCACCTTCTTAAACTTCGAGCCGAAAGACGTCCACCACTATTTCAAACACTATTACCAGGAAGGCCTCCAAGAAGCCGCCCAGGCAGGCCAATCCGCCTGACGCGAGATTACAATTATTCAACTAGGGGAGAGCGAACCCTGCCTGCCGCAGGCTGGCTCCTGGTGAGCCGCATTAGAACGATTGCATATTGATTCTTCGCAGCCTTGGCTCGCCACCCTGCCCAGGGGCAGAGATGATTCGTGGGGAGGGCGAACCTCCTGGTGAGCCGCATTAGAGCGATTACATATTGATTCTGCGCGGCTCGTCGGGAGACTCGCCCTCCCCACGAATGATACGAGTAGCATGAATAATCATTTACCATCAAGAAAACGGCCTGCTGACGGCAATTATTATAATTACCACAAAAGTTTGATTGTATTCATTACCATCTGCACAAAGAACCGCATTCCGTGGTTGGCAAATGAAACAGTACATCGAGATTTACTGGACATCTGGAATAGATCCACTGCATGTATTGTTGGTAAATATCTAATTATGCCTGACCATATACACCTTTTTATTTCACCAGTAATTGATGAAATTTCAGTTAAAGATTGGGTTCGGTACTGGAAATCACAATTTACAAAAAAAACAAGAACCCTGAATTCCAATGGCAATCTCATTTTTGGGATACGCGGATTAGGAATTGGAATCACTATGATGAAAAGTGGGCGTATGTCAGTGAGAACCCAGTCCGAAAAGGGTTTGTGAATTCTGCAGGCGATTGGCCTTATCAAGGTGAGATTAGCGAATTAAGCATAAACAGTTAAATAAACGCAAATAAGCATTTGAGGGGAGGGCGAACCTCCTGGTGAGCCGCATTAGAGCGTTTACATATTGATTCTGCGCGGCTCGTAGCCCCCCTTTTTAAGGGGGGGACGGCGCTGAAAGCGCAAGGGGGGATCAAACGATTGGCGTATCACATCGCAAATCTCGTCCAAAGGCTTGGGAGCCTCTCTGTGAGCGCCTGTGCAAAAGGGCCTGAAAGCCCGCACTGAAGCGAAGAGCGAGCCGCCCAAGCAGGCCACCAATATCTTGCATCTGACACGTGATTGTACATCGCGAATCTCGTCAAAAGGCTTGGGAGCCTCTCTGTGAGCGCCTGTGCAAAAGGGCCTGAAAGCCCGCACTGAAGCGAAGAGAGAGGCGCCCAAGCCTTTACGATTAGATGCAATTTTATGACGCTTCGTTCGGAACAATATAATGACGATTCGGGTATATCACACCCAATTCTCCGCCCCGCTGCCCGACGCCCAATGGCGCCGCTTGTTTGAACCGCTGCCCCCCGCCATTCAAGAGCAGATCAACCGATACAAACGCTGGCAAGACCAAACCGCCTGTCTGCTCGGTAAACGATTACTGCTTTCAGCGCTGATCGACGCGGGTTTTTCTGAGCAATGCCTGAGCGACCTTCAATACACCCAATACAACCGCCCCTATTTAGACGGGCCAGGCGATTTTAATCTGTCGCATTCCGGTGAGATTGTTGTTTGCGCAATATCTGATAGTTCCCGCCTCGGCGTTGATGTCGAATTCAACCGCTCCATCGAGTTTCAAGACTTCCAACAATATATGTCGCCCACTGAATGGCATGACATCAACGCCGCACATCAACCTCTCGAACGCTTTTACCATTATTGGACCGCCAAAGAGAGCGTCATCAAAGCTGATGGGCGCGGGTTATCCGCCCCGCTGGAGGAAGTTATCATCAAGCCGCCCCTCGCGATGTTAAGCGAAACCACTTGGCGCCTGCATCCATTGAAAATCGCGAAGGCTCATACTTGCCACCTTGCGACGGATGACTGCGACCAGCAAATCTGCTTGTTACCGCTAGATTTTAACAATATGTCATGTTAAATATGACAAGTTGAATAAAGTATCAATTTTACTTGACAACCCCGGTGTACTGGATTACTTTAGAACAGCGCTATTTAGCAGCACCTTTGAGAATCCATGCTGAAAACGACACGTTCATCAGCAGACCGCCTGCTCAAATACGTCATAGACTCATGCGAATTGAAGCAGGAAAAATGTGAAATAAAACAATTGCATAATTTCAAATCTACTTTATAATGCCTTCCACTTATAAAGTAAAATACGAAGATAAAAAGACTTACATATAAAAGAGGAGAAACAAAATGGCAGCCACTCCAGAATTACAGCCAAGCGGTCATCTCGATGAGGCCCGCAAAATCGTTCGCAAAAATATGTATTGGGCTATGGGCATCGGCGCCGTCCCTGTCCCCATCGTTGATCTCGTTGGCATCGCCGCTTTTCAGGTCAAAGCCATCAAAGAATTGTCTGACCTCTACGGCGTTACGTTTTATGAGCACAAAGTAAAGAACGTCATCGCCTCGTTGGTGTCGGGTTTCACCGCGCCGTACGTCGCAGGCTTTTTGTTTAGCAGCGTCGTCAAGTTTTTACCGGGCCTGGGAACAATCATGGGCTACGCGTCTGTTCCCGTCGCCGCAGGCGCCGTGACCTACGCAATGGGCAAAGTCTTCGTTCAACACTTTGAAGCAGGCGGAACCTTCTTAGACCTCAACCCTGACAAAGTGCGCGAGTACTTCAACAGCCAGTTGCAAGAAGGCGCTGGCATGGCGGAAGACGCCTCCAAAGGCGCCAAAAAAACCGCCGCTGCTTCGTAAATTAATTTAGCGGGAGCGAAAAATGAGTCACTTGATTATCTATATCAGTTTTTGTTTTTTGGTCGCGTTTTTTGGAAAGAAAAAACGCTTCGGCTTCTGGGGATATCTGATCGCCTCATTGATCTTCACCCCCATCGGCGGGATCTTAATGATGATTCCATCCGAGCCGAAGATCAAAGCCAAAGTCGAAGCAGAAGCTGACGCCAGTTAGACGCGTTTCGTTTTAAATTGTAACGAAAGAGCAACGGTTGAGGTTGTAAATCCAACCGCAACTGTTGCTCTTTTTTCGTTTTGGGTTGAGTATATTGTGCAGCCGCGTGGACCAATGCGGCCCGAATCGTTCATCGCGTCAATGTTCATCGTCTTTATTCTCAACCAGTGAATTGTTTGTGTGAAATGGATTTTTTTGATTTTCTCAAAAATGAGTCAGACGCCTTCCAAACCAACCTGCTTGTGGTGTTCGCCATATCAGGGCTGATTAACTTTTTAATCATTGTGGTCATCATCGCCTCCATCAGCACCGCCGACGGCAACACTCTGCAAAACCTGATTATTTTCGCCGTTTCGATTTTCGCCTTCGTCCGCACTCAAAAATATTCGATGGACCGCTCCACCAAAATCGTCGAAGGGGTCATCACCCAGATTCGCGCGCGCCTGGTCGATAAAATTCGGCGCTCGAATTTGTCTTCATTTGAAAACATCGGCGAAAGCCGCTTGATGAACCTGCTCACCCAGGAAACCTTGACCATCTCCGGCGCCGCCCGTTTGTTTTCGCGCTTGTGTTCAACCGCAACGCTGCTCATCGTCGGCTTTTTATTCATCGCTTACATTTCGCTGACCGCGCTGTTAATCACGCTGGGGCTGATCTTTTTTGGCGTCCTGGCTTACCGCGACAAAAAAAACAGCCATGAAAAAGATTTAAAAGAAGCAAGCGACAAAGAAAATTTATATTTTGAAAAAGTCAACCATTTGCTCGACGGTTTCAAAGAAGTCAAAGTGAATGACGACCGCAATGACGATTTATTCACCAATTACATTTGCAAGATCGGCGAAGAGACCGAAGCCCTCAAGGTTCGTTCGTCCGAACAACAAACCAAGACCATCATTTTCGCCCAAGTGTTTTGTTACTTATTAATGGGCTTCATGATTTTTGTTTTCCCCACCATCGTCGAAGTCGAACACTCGCAGCTGGTGCAGATCGTCTCGGTAATTTTATTTCTCACCACCGGCCCGCTGCAAGAAGCGGTCGGCGTGTTTCCCTTTGTGGAGCGCGCCAACGTCGCCGTACGCAACCTGCGCGACCTCGAGGCCGAACTCGAACACATCGAACTCGAAACCGTGCGCCCCACCGGACGCCGCAAACCCAAACCGTTTGAATCGCTGGTCTGTAAAGACGTGACGTACGAATACAACCACTCCCAATCCGAATCGCAGTTCCGCATCGGCCCGATTAATTTTGAACTCCACCGGGGCGAGATTGTGTTTATCATGGGCGGCAACGGCGCCGGAAAATCAACCTTTTTCAAAGTGCTGACCGGCTTATATTTTTGGAACCGGGGCGAGATAATGCACAACGGGCGCCGCGTCAACAAGCGCAACTTGTCCGCCTATCGCGCCTGCTTTTCGATCGTCTTTCAAGACATGCACCTGTTCGACCGCATGTACGGCGTTCGCAAGATCGACAACAACCGCGTGAACCACTTACTCGATATAATGAAACTCGACGACAAGACGTCGATTCTGGAAGACGGCTCAATCGAAAATCTGCAACTCTCAACCGGGCAGAAAAAACGCCTGGCGCTCATCATCGGCGACCTCGAAAACCGCGACATCTGCGTATTCGATGAATGGGCCGCCGACCAAGACCCGCAGTTCCGCAAATATTTTTATGAAACCTATTTGCCCGAACTCAAGAAGCGCGGAAAAACCATACTGGCAATCACACACGACGACAGGTACTATCATAAAGCCGACCGCATTTATAAAATGGAATACGGTCAACTCATTGATTATAAAGTCGAACCAAAACCGGGACAGAAAAAGCGCTAATGGAAGAAGCAACCAAACCGACCCCGAAAAAAGCAGGGCTGATCCGCCGCTTTGGCTATTGGATCGCGAGCAAACGATTTGGCATGGAGATTTTCTTATTGATCTGCGTGTTGCTGACGCTGTTTTTTGCGGACCGCATTTTCATAACCATTCAGTCGGGCGAGTTAGGCGTGCTCTACAAACGCTTCGGAGGCACCGTTGTCGACAAGCCGCCTCTGCAAGAAGGCCTGCATTTCGTTCTGCCCATCAATATCGTTTCGGTTTACGACGTTCGCGTCCAGCAGGAAGAACATGAATACCACGTCCTCAGCAAAGACGGCCTGCGCATCAGCATCAGCGTTTCGATTCGCTTTCATCCTCACCGCGACGAAAACCTGAACTTATTACACAAACAAATCGGCCCCGAATATTTGAAGAAAATCATTATTCCAGAAATCGAATCGGCGCTGCGTACCATCATCGGTAAATATGAACCGGCGGAACTGTATCAAGCCGATTACAGCCTGCTTGAATCGGCCATTAGCGAATCGTTGATGCAGCTGACCGAAAGTTTCGTTGTCCTCGACGACTTGCTCATCACTGAAATTGCGCTGCCGCCTTTGGTGCAAGACGCCATTCAAAACAAATTGATGGAACAACACAACGCCGAAAAATATAAATACTTATTGCAGCAGGCCGAAGAAGAGGCCAAGCGCAAAGTGATTCTCGCGACTGGCATCCGTGATTTTCAAGACATCGTCGGCGAAGGCATCTCCACCCAACTGCTGCAATGGCGCGGTATCGAAGCCACGCTAGAACTCGCCAAGTCGCCCAATTCAAAAATCGTCATCATCGGCAACTCGCGCGACGGGCTGCCGCTCATATTTAATGCGTCCGACGCGCCCACGTTAGAACAAAACGCGACCAACCTCGGCTCGCTTCCGTCCGCGTCTGCAGGCGCTGCAATGGACGCAACCGAAGTCGAAAAACTGACGTCCGCTTATTCCTCGGTCTTCCAAACGCCATTGAGCACATTTGAAAAAATGGGTTCGAGCGGCCTGAAATAGAAAGGAGCCGACGCTATGAATCCGCATCGCTCCAACCACCGCTACATGCGTTCCATCGCGATTGTCTGCATGGCTGTCTGCGTCGCCCTGGGGCTGTTCGCGAGCGCCCAAGCGCAAAAAAAAGTCGTGACTTTACACATCACCGCGTTTGAGGGCTACTCCAATACGATAGAGAAAACATTCAAAGCGTTAGTCAAAGAGAAATACGACGTCGATGTTAAAATTGAATTGCGCGTCGCCAACAACCCGGATGATATCTTTAACGACGCCAAATCGGGGCGGTCTGACCTACTGAGCATTTCCAGCAATCTATTTCTCAGCGACGTTTGGCCTCTCGTACATGAGAACCTCGTCCAGGCCTTGCCGACAGACCGAATCACAAACTACAACAAAATTTCTCCATTGATTTTCAAACAAAAATTCGTCAGCGTCGGCGATAAAATATATGGCATTCCCTTCGCCGCCGGTTCATACGCATTGGCCTACAACGCCGACCTGGTCGACGAGGCCCCCACCAGTTGGAACGTCTTGTGGAACGTCCGCAGCCAAAACCAATATTCTCTGACCTCCGATTATTCTGAATGCAACATCTACCTCACCGCGCTCGCGATGGGCATCGCCCCCGAAGACGTGTACGACCCTGATATTATTTTCCAGAAGGTGCCTCTCAACGAGTTTCGCTCCAAACTCAACGACCTGGCTAAAAACGCCCGGTCATTTTGGGAAAGCACCGCCAACGTCGAAGAAATGAGTACGCTGAAATTCACCACCACTTGGGGCTTTGCCGTGCAACAAGCTAACATGCAAGGCCAAAACTGGAAATTCGCCAAACCCAAAGAAGGGTTAACCGCCTACTTTGATTCATGGGCGATCTCCACCACCGTCCCCCCTGACTCCATCGAATACGACCTGTGCATCGAATGGATCAACCACTGCCATGAATCGCAAGTTCAAGTGAAAGCAGTGCGCGACTGGGGCATGACCCCTGTCATCACCGGCTTGAAAGACCAGTTCACGCCCGAAGAAATTGAATACTTCCACATTGAGAATGAAGAGTTTTGGAACGCGGTTTCATTTTGGGAAATTCTACGCCCGGTCAATTACCACACTACCAGCGCATTGTGGAAAGTCGCCATGTCGCTCAAAATGAACCCCGCGTCTAAATTTGTCTCGTTTCAAGACGAACAACAAGAGCGAATCGACTCGGGCGTGAACCGCTACATTCGCGGCAAAAAAATCGCCGCCGAAACGCGCCAAAACCGCGCCGCGCGCGCGGGCGCCAACCAGGAAATCATCACCTTCCCCAGCGACCGTCATTATGAATTAACGCTGTATTCACTCTCGAAGGGAATGACCAAAGCAGAGGTCATTCAAAAAGCCGTGGAAGAATATATCAAAAATAATCCCATCGAATAGTTCTTACTTCAATTCAAGATCAGCAACAACAAAGTCAAGAATATTTTTCTCCGCCGTGTTGATAAAAAAGTGATTGCCCTCAATCATACGCAAGTTCGTCGACTCGTTGCTCAGCTCGCTCCAGGCCGCTAAATTTTCTTTGGGGATGTCCTTGTCCTGCGTCCCGCCAAAGACGCTGAGCGGCATATCCAAGGGCGCTTCGGCTTGATGCGTATACGTTTCATAGAGCGTAAAATCCGCCCGCAATCGCGGCAACATAATGTCCATCAGTTCATCATTCGCGAGCACTTCCTCGGGCGTGCCTTCCAGATGGCGCAGCCCTTGTTTGAAGCCTTCGTCGTCCAGATGATAAATCGCCTCCCGCCGCATTGGCAACTGCGGAGCGCGATGCGCCGCGAGAAACAAACGCACCGGCGTCGCGCGGTTTGACCGCCTTAACTCACGCGTCAATTCATACGCAATCAACGCTCCCATGCTGTAGCCAAAAAACGCGAACGGCATATCCATCAGCGGAGCGAGTTGCTCGCTCAAAATTCTCGCCAGCGGCGCGACTTGCGAATAGGGCGGTTCCGACAAACGGTTCTCTCGGCCCGGCAATTGCACGGGACACACATGCACAGAGTCCGGCAGTTGTTCCGCCCAGGTACGGTAAACCGAAGCCCCGCCGCCCGCGAACGGAAAACAAAACAACCGCAGCGTCTGCTTTGAATTCACCGGCGCAGGCTGCACCCAGCGGCTTTGCTTAGAAACGGAATCCATTTAAAAAAACCTCTTTTAAATCCAATTATATGACTTGAGATATCTGCATTATAAACCCACCCCGCCCCGCTGCTCATGCCGGATTCCAAAATAGAACAACAGGCAGGCTTGGGGGCGCCTCTGGGAGCGCCTGTGCAACAAGGGCGGCAAGCCCGCACCGAAGCGAGCAGAGATGCACCCAAGCCTGATATAGATAAACGAAAATTCAAAATAGTCGGCTTTGCAGTTAATTACGAAACCCACCCCACCCCGCTGCTCATGCCAGGGTTCCCACACAGAACAACAGGCAGGCTTGGGGGCGCCTGTGCAACAAGGGCGAAAAGCCCGCACCGAAGCGAGCAGAGATGCACCCAAGCCTGACTGCGACAGGCATTCCGCATCCATGCAGCCGATAGAAACACAAGTGAATCTAGCGTAAATGGACAGGCCATTCTTCCACAGCCGTCTGCTTTAACTCAATTGTCGTCTTACGAACCAATGACCTTTGCCCAGATGAATTCAACAGTTGCACATAAACCGTATGCTCTCCATCTTCACCCGGCAATTGCCAGTTCGCGGTTTGCTTAAACGCGGTCCAATCCCCATCGAAAAATGGAGCGTTTGAAATACGCATCCGCAGCGACGAAGTAGGCGCACTGGTTTCAATGTTCAATTCCACATCACGGTCACTGGTGGTTACGTCGCCGCCATTGATGAAGACCGCGCTTAACGCAGGGCCTGTGGTTTCTTGCGGCGCGGCTTGCCAATCCAAGTCCATATCATCGTTGTCAGCAAACGCCGTCAACGACAGCGTATTTGATTCGCCTTCGAGCAATGGCACAGAACGTCCGTCTATCCACACCCCCGCGCACACGCCGGGGTCGTCGACGCCAGGGCCCGCAGCGCCCCACGACGCCTGGTCGAGCACCCACTCATGGCCCGGCGTTCCCCATTGCGAGGCGGGATAGAGCGCGAAAGTTTCTTGTTGACCGAGCGGTTCCTCCAACCCCAAATCATCCAGCCAAAACTCGACGGAATTTCCAGGGCGTAAAGTATCAGGCGGCAATTGCAACCAGCGGTCAGCCTGTGTTAGATACAAACAATAATCCGCCGTATCGAGAGCGTCCTCACGCAGGACCGACAGCGACAACCTCACTCGCTCTTGCGCGGGAGAGATCGCCGACACGTCAATTCGCGAGAGACACAATCCTGCGGCGAACGCCTGCTTCGCGAACGGCAGAATCTTGATATCGTCAATATAACCACGATAGGTTTGGTTGCCGTTCAAGCCGATCTGAATCGCGTTTCCATTGGGTTCCATCACAAAACGTCCAGCGCTTTCGACAGTGCGTTTGTTGTTGTGATACACGCAGACCAGTTCTCGATTCGAATCAAACGTCCCGGCGATGTGCACCCATTTTCGCGGCGACAGATTTGACTCGATTTCCTTCTCGCCATAATACGCCCGCGCGACAATATCAAACGGACGCGGCATAAAACACGGCTCCCACGGATGAGAATTAAACGGCCCATAGCCCAACATCAATTTATAATTGAATGTGTTGGCGTCGCCTTTGGTCAGAATAACCGGGTTGCTAACGGAGGCGGGTTCTGCGCGAATCCACGCCTCGACGGTAATTGCGCCGGAGAGATCAAGCGATTCGTTGTGCGGAATCGTGAGATAATCCGACTGCCCGGTAATATCAAGCGATTGTCCCAACCGCCCGGCGCCGCGTGTGGCCCCGCCGCGCAAAGTCCCTTCATTATTAAACACGCTCAGGTCCGCCGCCCGCGCTCCATCATCATTAAAATTCATCAACACCCGCGGCCTGAGATCGACCACTTGCAGGGTGAACGTCTGTTCGATGGCGCCTTTTTTTCCGTCGGCGCGAATGCTGATTTCAAACTCGCCGGCGGCGGGCGGCGTCCCGCTCAGCTCGCCCGTTTCAGGGTTCAACGTCAACCAATCCGGCGCTTCCACCAGCGAGACGTCTGGCTGTTGGCTGGTTTGATAATCGACCGCGACGATCCGGTAGAGATACGCTTGTCCGGCGTTGGCTTGATAGTTGGGCTTCGACAAAAACGCCAAACCCTGATCGCGGTTGATCCACTCCGACAAGTCGCCGATGCGCTGATTGACGTAAGTGCGTAAAAACGACACCGAACCGTTGCCCAGTTTCAGCGCGTCGCGCGCTTTGTCGATACGCTCGTTCATCACATCAGAACTGAACAGGTAGCTCAACAGGTTATCAATTTCGCGGTAATACTTCGCGCCAATGACAGGGTGGTTTAGCAACTTATTGATCGTCGGAAACTTGGTCGAACGGATATGGGTGTAATGTTTGCGGTAGTTCAGGACATTATGGTTTGAGTTATAAATGAACGAGCCGTTCAGGTCCCAGGCGAGAACAAAAAACTGTTCGCTGGACGGGTTGTTGTATAAGACATAGTTGTGTCCGTGATCGGTGTAGGGCGAGTCCCAATGCGCCACGCAAGCCGATACCGCCATCCAGCGCATAAAACTGTCTGTATTGATGACCGACTCAGCGCGCGCCAGATAGTCCGGCTCCCACGGTTCCGCTTCGTTTAACACTTTGCAGAAACGAATAATATCGCTGTAGTCGTCTTCTTCTTCATTGGTTTGTTTAAGATAACAGCCGCGATACAAATCGGGGTCGTCGCCCACATACCGCCAGGTGGCTTTGTTTTGCGGCGTCCCATCGAGGGTGGTTTTATAGAGATTGCCATCATCGTTGTTAAAGTACAAACGCTGGCGTAAGAACTGCGAATCGGGGTTCTCAATCGCCACCCGGTACGGCGTCCCGGCGCCGGGTTCTCCGTTGACGTGCAGCCGCACCAGTTCGGTTTCCATGTTTGGAAGCCCGGCTTCCTGATAGAGTTGAAAACTCAAATACTCGCGCAAGATTGTAGCGGAATCGGTTCCGTTAAAATTCAACCGGCGAATCCGGCCCCGATACAACTGGCTATGCGGAAAGCGGATTTTAAAGCGCCCGTTTCGAATGCGCGAGCGCCCGCGATGGCGCACATGCACGTTATAGTAAACCTCATCGCCGTCATAAAACGTCGCGGGGAAATAGTCATCGGTCTGGTAGCGGCTTAAAAATCGCTGATAGACATCCGGCAACATAACGAACCGCAAGACCGAAACCGTTTCGTTGTTCAACGCATTTTCCACCACGGTCAGATAGGGTTGTTCTTCGCCCTGTTCAGGTAACAGGGTCTCGTTGCCTTCGTCGTCTTCGGCTTGAATATAGAAACCCAAAATGCTGCCCAAACTGGCGCCGCGAAAACTTGCGCCATAGACGCCGTCGCCCGCCGCGCCGTCGCCGTGCGCGCCGTCGTCTAACATCTCGACGGGACGATAAGGCGAACCATCGCGCCCCCAATACAGGTTCACCTCGCCCAGCTCGCCGTCAGCGTCATACACCCGCGCAGTCACGGTTACATCTTCGCTAGGCAGTGGAACCTTCGGCGTGTGGTCAACCTCGTACACCAACGGCGCGAGGTCTTCGGTGTAGGCCGAATTTTCTTCGCCGGGCGTTCCGTTTTCTGTTGACGCAGCCCACGACGCAGCCAAAAAAGCCGGTAACGCTGGATTGCGCCGTTCGATTGATGTTCCCAGGCCGTCGGCGGATTCCGGCCAGGGCGCGCGGTCGGAATAATTGACCGCTTCGATCAAACCGCCCGAAGCGTCAAACAAGCGAACGCTATCGCCGGAGTTCGAAAAATTAAATCCAACGCCGCTCGCGTCCGGCCTAAAGCCATACTTCTCCTGGAACACATCTTCATCTTTGGCGATGACGAAATACGTGTCGCGCGAAAGCGAACTTCCAGACGGTACGATAAATTCGTGCGAGTCGAGTTCGTCCTTCAACGTCCATCGTGAAAGATCGACCGTCGAGTCGCCTGCGTTATACAGTTCGATATATTCGAGAGTGTTGTCAGGCCCATGATAGAAAATCTCATTAATGACAATGGCTGATTGCGCGGAATAAGTGAGTAGGCACAATAGTAGGCAGGACATTACGGTTCGCAACATGCAAGAAAACTCCCCTTCACAATGTAAGACGGCAAACAGACAGCCAATTAAATAGTAAGCGATATCAATGAATATATCACAGGATCATAGAAATAGTCATGTTGTCTATGAGAGCGAAAATTATTCGTTCGCCGGGACGGCGCCGATGCGGTCGCGAAACAACATCGCGTATTGCTCAATCAACGCCTGGTTTTGCGGGGCGTCGCGCAAGAAGATTGCGTAGCCGTGGTTATCATAGACTTTATACCACCCGTAAAATTCTTCTTGCAACATGCGGTAGATGGGGTATTCCACCGGGTGGGTATAGGTGATGATAAAATTCGCTTTATATTTATCGAGCACCCACTGCCAATAGGGTTGTTCGCTATTCCACCAGGCGCGGAACTCTGAAAACGTCTCCATAAACGCCGGGTCATTGGCGTAGGCCCCCAGGCTGTCGCGCGTCCAGGCGTCTTTGAACGAAAGCCAGGCGCCGTCGTCGCGATAGGCGCCAAACGGCCAGCCCATCCCCGAAAACACCGCGATCTCTTCTTTGGCGTAGCGGCTGCCCCACAGGTCGTAGCGGCTGTCTGTAAACAGCGTGTAGTGTTCGGGCGCCAGACGGTAGATCAGATACCCGGCAAAATTATCGTGGTTGAACATCGGGCCGGGCGCGTTGTTGCGTAATAGAAAATTGACCGCCCCCACGGGGTAGCGGGTCTTGTCATATCCCGTATCAAGATAGGTGCGCAAACTGTAAGCGTTCGCCCGCCAGATGGTTCCATACTGCCAGCTGAATAACAGCAGCACAATAAGCACATCAACGCGGCGATTGATGACAGCCCTCATGCTGTTACGAATAAGCGCTTGTAAGCCGCCCGTATTCTCTGCATGACGGACAGCGTCCCGCAATTGATTACGCCCCTGATAGAGCGCAGCAAACACCGTTGGCGCGGCGAACAGCGCGAACAGCGGCAGGTGGCGCATGTGGTTGAGCGCCTGGTGGGTGAAGAAGAATACCGTCAGCCCTTCATAGATCGAAACGCGCCGCAAATTCACCAGGGGGACGAACAGCAATCCCAACAGCAGCCAATAGAACGCCTGGAAATGTTGCAGGTCAGGCGGACGCATCTCGCCGATGCTGAGCAGCAAAAACGCGTCACCGGTCACATGAAACGGCAACAGGTGAATGTGATAGGTAAATGGGTTCAGAAACGAAACAGCGCTAACAGCAACAAACACGCCCAGGCTCAGGCCGAATTTGGCCTCATGACGCGCCGCGTTTCGGATCCAACCATAAAAGCAAAGCCAGCTTTCCTGCATCAGCCAAAAACAAGTGAGGATAATGCCGATCACGCCGCCGCCGTGCAGGTTCATCCACACGATCTCGGCGACCACAATCGCAACCACGTTGATCTTGGCCCGCTTGCCTTGCTGAAGGTTCATCAGCAGGTGCATAAACACCGTGATAAAAAAGTTTGTAAAGACCGGAGGCCGCAAAAAGAAATGCTGTTGTCCGGCAAGCAAGGCGACCATCGCGCCCAAACAAGCCATCGGCCAATCGACGCCTAAGCGGCGAATAAAGAACGCCAACAGAAAATACGTCGCCGCCAAAACCAGCGATTTGAAGGCGATGACTGCCTGCAAGCCGCCCGGCTCGCCGCCCCCAATCGAATAGATGCTGTAAAATACCACCTGGCTGAGCCATTCATGGTTGACCCAATCGGTCTGCGCCCCGGTGTAGGTAAACACGTCATGTTCGGGAAAAGTAAACCCATGTTCGGCAAAATGCTCGCACAACACCTGTCCGGTTTTCAGATGCCACCAGGGGTCATTGCTGCCGCGAATGGGAAATAATCCTGCAGAGAATGCCCCAAGTAACAAAATAATTATCAGCGCCGCTGAAAGCCAGCGGCTGACATTTTCTTTGGGGTTCATTTCCACAGCGTCTTGGTCAGCCATTCGATAAGATACACCAAATCAGGTAGATATTGAATTCGTCTTATTTAAAAACCAGAATATATCTGAAGTCATATTACATTTACTATAATTTTATCATACTCCAGCAAAACCGCTCTCTTGTACGCGAAAACTATAAAGATAGTTGGCATATTGCCGATAAATAGTTACAATATAGTTAGATCATTGACGGAGGTGTCACCATGACTGACACAAAACAAATACCAGAAGAAGAAACAGCAACCGTTGATGAGTATACAGCCCGGATGGACAGAATGTTGGAATCTCTCCAATCGAAAAGCCGAAATACTCGTACTCATCAATCCCATCTCACGTGGATTTGGCTAAGCGCTGGAATTGTCGTTAGCTCAGGACTCATTTATCTCGCGCTTTCAATATCCCACAGCGGTCTCCAAGGCTCATTTCACACGTTGTTTAATTAGTTTTACGCGGCCCGAGCAACGAGCCGTTAGCGTCCGGTGAACTGGGCGCTGGCGGCCCGTTTTTGTTTTCTGAGGAACCTTTTTTAACCAAGTGAAGTAGGCCGAAGATGCTTTGTTCAAAGGCGGGCGTTTCAATTCTCAGGTCTTTGCGCCCTTGATTAAAGCGGTTGCGCTGCAACGGGGCCAGCGTCTCGATATCAAACCACTGCAATTCATAAATCCCTTCAACGGTTTGCAGAACCAGTTGCGCCTGGCTCCGGCCTGGCTCACGGGTAAACAACCAAAACAGACGGTCGTTCCCGACAAGATTATCAATGAAAATATATTGATCTTTGGGCGTCACCGTGACGGGCGCCCGCGATGGAGGCCGCGCCGGGCCGGTGAAATCCAACAACGGCATGAACTCTTCACGCGCTTTCGCCAGCTGCAAATCAAAACCCGAGAAATCAAACGTCGATCCCCGCTCGAGCGGCGATAAAAACGCGCTGCTGCTCATCGCAAGCGACGACCAAAACAACGTGTGGAAAAACAAATCGCGCTGCGCAGGTTTTGCGTTCCAAACCGCCTCGCTAATAAACACCGGGCGCCGCGACTTCCGGCACTCTTCTAGAAAATTTTGGATGCTGCTCGCCGCAAGAATGGGCGCGCGCGAACGGAAGTGAAGAAACAAAACGTCAACTTGCTCCATCAAATCATACGGCAGCGTGTTCGGCCAAAATGACGCGGCGATCAGGTGGCGCTCGGTGTTCACTTGATGCACCCGGTCGAGAACCAAGTTCAGCCAAAGTAAGACTTCGCCGCGAAGTTCCACATCACGCGGGACGGAAGCGTCCCAGACGTTCGCGCCGCGCGCCAGTTCCCAGGCGAGTATATTGCGGCCTTGAAAGCGCTCGATCAATTGCGCGGCGCGGGTCAACGACTGCTGGCGGACTTTTGCGTTCATCAAGAAATCATGAATGCTCTCGCAAGGCCCGCCGTTGGCTTCGCTATAAGGCGAAGCGCCCCAATCTTCCTGCATGGACTGCAAATCAAACAGAATGGGGACAACCTGCAATTGATAGGTCTCAGCGGCGGAAAGCAACGCCTCAAAGCGCTGCATGACCTCGTCTCGAAACATACCAGTACGGTCCAGCAGCGCATCCAGCGCAGCGCCGTCGCCCAACGCGTCTTCGAGGTTCACCCGCACCGTGTTCACGCCCGCGTCAGCCAGCATGTTCAATGTTGAATCCAACGTCCGCGCGGATACGGTTTCCTGCAACAGGTAGCCGACATTGGCGCCTTGCGGGAAAAACAATTTGCCCTGGTTCGACAAAAGAAACGCATTGGTTTTATCGCGGCTGACCGCCGCCTTAGCGACCGCCGTCGGCAAGCCGGCGACGCAGGCCATCAATGCCGCACAAACCAGCGCGGCGCATATACGTAAAGGAGAAGTCATCATTCTTGCGGCGCAGCGCCTTTCCATTCCGGCATTGAGTCAAAACTCACGCCAGCGTTCCGAACCCGCAAGGTCATCGTGTATTCCGTGGGGAACGACATGCCCCCCAGGTTCGATGATCCCGCCATTTCCAGTTCGGTGCGGGTGTCGTCTTTCATCGAGGTCAGGCGGCCTTTTTCGAGATCAAACAACCACTCGCCCGTCCCGCGCATGACGTATGACTTATAGTTCAAGGTCAGTTGAATTTGCGGCGGCGCCTCGTCATCGCTTTTCACCGGGTCAAATTGCACGTTCTCGGCGTTGATGGTGGTTTCGCTTTCAATCACAGCAGTGCGCACTCCGTCGCGTTCTTCAATTTTGCGCAGGGAGTATGTCGCGTAAGCAATGATCGGCTTTGAGCCTTTTAAATGGGGAACCACCCAACTTTCCGACCAGACGTCGTTGATCTTCGCCGGGCCGTTCGGCAAGCGCATATACGGGCGGATCTGAATCGGCGAAAGCCCCACCTGGTCCAACCCCGGCAGCACGGCTCCCAGGTCGAGTTGCTTAGAGTTTTTTACCACTTCGCCGTTGGTCTTCATGGTGAGATCAAACGCGGCGTCTTCTTTCGCCAAAATTGGGATCATATCCAGCGGTTCGCGGTGCCCCGCCATCGGCGCGAACATTTCCATTTTTTCGAGTTTCACGTTACACACCGCGCCAGTCGTCAGCACGTTTTGAATTTCATAGCGAAACAGCCCGCTATTGGTGGCCTCGATGGGGAACGCGCCCGCCTGGCTCTGCATGGCGCCCTGAATGTAGGTATCTAAGGTCAGAAACGTGACTGCGCCCGGCCTGAAGATATTTTTGATCTCATACGGCTGCGCAACCGCGACAGAAACAGACAGCAAGAGAGTAAAGACGCTTGTGACAATTGTTCGCAACATAGAAAACTCGTTTTCATCAGTATTTGAATGAGTTCAGAACTCACCCTGAAAGTATTCACAACCTGCTCCCTCTCCCTATGGGAGGGTTGGGGTGAGGGCAAATAGATCCCGGCAGGCTGCTTCGAACCCACCCTACCTCAAGTTTTGCTCCCTCCCCCCAAGATGGGGGGAGATATAAGAGGGGGGTTGAAAGCGTTACGTCAATCTCCGTGTATTCAACCAACCCTCAACACCTATACGCCCCGCCTGAAACACTAAGCGTATCAAAACTTACGCATTTTGTCCACTTTGGGTAACCACTCATTTTTCAGTTCGCGGTATTGTGTTTACTGAATCCACGCCAACTCCGGCGTGGAGGGCGTCTCTGTGAGCGCCTGTGCAATAGGGCCTGAAAGCCCGCACCGAAGCGAGCAGAGATGCACCCACGCCGCTGCGCCATGCGAACCTTTCGCTACCCCTTCGGCTCCAACACCTCAAGCCCGCTCATATAAGGCCGCAACGCCTCGGGCACGATCACCGAACCGTCTTCCTGCTGGTTGTTTTCGAGAACCGCAATCATCAAGCGCGGCGTCGCCAAACCGGAACCATTCAAGGTGTGAACAAAACGCGGTTTGCCGCCGTCTTTGGGGCGGTAACGAATGTTGCCGCGCCGACCCTGATAGTCTTCGCAGTTGCTGCACGACGAAACCTCATAGTACGAATCTTGCCCCGGCAGCCACACTTCGAGGTCATAGGTCTTGGCGGCCTGGTTGCCGATATCGCCCGTCACCAGCAGCATGGACTGATAATGCAGCCCCAGTTCTTCGAGAATATGCTGAGCGTCTTTGACCAACGCCTCCAACTCATCGTATGAGGTTTCGGGCGTGGTGTATTTATACATTTCGCATTTGTTGAATTGGTGCATCCGCACCAGCCCGCGTTCTTCGGCGCCGTGCGCGCCCGCTTCGCGGCGGAAACAGGGCGTCACCGAGGTGTACATCAGCGGCAGGTCGTCTTCGTTGAGAATCTCATCGCGAAACATGCTGGTCAGCGGCACTTCGCTGGTCGGCAGCAAATAAAACGGATCGTCTTTGCACTTGTACAATTGGTCTTCAAACTTCGGCAAGTTGCCCGACGCGAAGGTGGTGTCGCGGTTTAACAACAGCGGCGGGACCACCGGGATGTATCCGCGCTTTTGGTTATGCTCGCGGAAAAAATTGAGCAGCGCCCATTCCAACTGTGCGCCCTGTCCCCAATAAAGCGGGAAATGCGACCCGGTAATTTTGGCGCCGCGCTCAAAATCAAACAGTTGCAGCGACTTGCCCAGTTCCAAATGGTTTTTGGGTTGAAACGAAAACTGCGGCTTCTCGCCGAAGGTATGCACCACCTGATTGTTGGCCTTGTCCATGTCCGTCGGAACGGATTCATGCGGCAGGTTGGGCAGTTCCGCAACTTTCATATCCAGTTGCGTTTCTAGTTCACGCAGTTGGACGGTTTTTTCTTTGATCTGCTCTGAGAGTTGCTTCATCTCGGCGATGACGGCGCTGGCGTCTTGTTTGTCTTTTTTCAAGACGGCGATCTGGTCGGTGACCGCGTTTTGTTTCGAGCGCATCTCGTCGGTTTCGGTTTGCAAGGCGCGTCGATTGGCGTCGAGTTCAACAATGGCGTTGAGTGAAACGCCCGGCTCGCGGCGGCGCAGCTCGGCTTCGACCCATTCAGGCTTTTCACGAATGACTTTCAGATCCAGCACAGTCAATCCTCCAAACGTTTCGCCTGTTCGCGAAAACGCGCGTGTTTTAATTTACCGAAGACAACCCTGCCCCCCTTTTTAAGGGGGGACGGCGCCGTCAAGGCGCCAGGGGGGATTTGAATCCACGGCCCTGGTTATTTTGCTGGCGGGTTAATTCGTCTAGACGAACACCCAAGATGCTAATTAATGGCTTAAACCTTCTGTGAAAGATCGAGAGGGCGAACTTCCTGGTGAGCCATAGAATATCGCTGACGTTTTTATTTCTTGTGGCTCGGCGGGAGCCTCGCCCTCCCGGCGCTTCGGTCGTTCGCCGCAGCGGACGGCCCTCGCGATAACGCAACGCTCTGTATGCTTGAATACAGATAGGTTGGAATTATACGATTGAACTCTTCCAAAACAAACCGACGCAGGGCCGAGTAGACCAAAGCCCGCTTCGGCGCCACAATAGCCACTATGCAACCTGTCACCTGGACGCAATTCAAAGAATTCACCGGACGCGGCTACCTATGGCCTGTGCTCTTTTGGGGCTGGGTGGTCGCCATGTCGTTTTATATCGAACGCGCCCCGGTGCATGACCCCCGCGCCTTACCGTCGAGCCTGGCCTATTCGGGCATCTCGTTTGAAGGCCTGCGCTTTGAACAACTCGGCGAAGACGGCGGACGCATCATCGTCAACGCGCCCAGCGCCTATTTCAATCAAACCGAAAAAAAATTTCTACTTGACTCGCCCGAACTGGCCTGGGACAATCCCGCCGCCGAAGAGTCATTCAAAGCCACGGGCGCCACTGGACAATTTCAGGTCGAAACCAACGTCAGCGCCTTGCCCTCCGAATTTAACCGGATGCAACTCAACGGCGGGGCCTCCGCCCAAAGCGGACAGACGGCGGTTGACGCCGACCGCTTGGTTTTCGACAATGAGCTGTTGCTTTTTGAAGTGCTGGGCAGTTATGAATTAAGAATTCGCGCATCGAAATCAAAACGCATTGACCCGCAAGGCGCATTGTATTTTGATCCGATTCAAGAGAAAATTAACCAAAATAAAGAAACGCTATTGAGCGCACGGAAACCAAAACCATGAAAAAAAACCTCTACCCCTTCGCAGCCTTTTTCTTGATCGCCATGATGAGCGCAACCGCCTTCGCCCAAGACCTCTCGACCTCGTTCTCGACGGGAAACGGCGATGTCTTCATCGACGAAGACACCGAGTGGGAAGCCGAAGACCCGTTCTCTGACGCGCCTATCTTAAACCTCAGTCCCAAAGAGGGCATGGCCGTCGCCAAAGCGACCTTGGTTGAAGGCACCCGCACCACCATCTATACCGCAAAAAAAATCCGCTACGCACTCGCAACCGAAGAGTTTTTGCTCGAAGGCGACGCCAAAATTCAACGCGGCGACGAATATTTATCCGGGCCGGAAAAAATTCAATATGATCCAAAAAAACTAATCATGATTTTGGTAGGAACCCCAAAAACGCCCGCGCAAATTCTCTACAACCCGCCAAACCAGGATAAAGTATTCGCCAAGTCGGTTGAATTCACGTTTCGGTTCACCATGAACGGCAAAGACAAAGAATTAACATCAATCAAAACCAAGGGCAACCAAGGCTCCCGCATGGGTGAATCAGTCCAATTCCCCAAAGACGCCGTCCCCCGCAAAGCCAGCGGTTCGTAATGAGAGCGTCTGATGGAGCGACGGGGCGCTTAGCGAAGGCGGTTGATGGTGAATTGGGTGAATTCGTCGGCGTTGATTGCGGTGGCGGCGAACGGCCCGGCATTTTGTAATAGCAGAATCGGCGTGATATACGGCTCCCGCATGAAGATGCGCCCGCCAATGGTCAAGCGCGTACTTACGCTGGTTCGCAATAAGCGTCCGTTCGCGACCAGCCCGAATGCAGAACGACCGTCCGTAAAGATATAATCAATCATTCCATCTCTTCCGTTCAGGCGTTTCACGTCAACCTGCGCCATTTGCAGCTGGTTGAACGCATCCTGGCTGGTGGTGCTAAAGACGCCGACATTGGCCGACGGAGCGCTGGGACTGGATGAGAGCGCGATCGACTGGTTACCGAAGAGGTCGCGGATGATCTGCACCCCGCCCTTGTTGTTGGTCAAATTAATGATAAGCCCGTTCAGGTTGGTATTGAACGACCCTTCGGGCTGAAGCGGTTGTTTGACGCGGTCAAACTCGCCGAGCAATTGCGCTTGTAAGTTATCGAAGAATACGGTGGCGTCGTGGTTGGCGTCGGCGGGTTGGGTAATTTGCAACGCCAACAGCGCCATATCGCCCGGAGGGTCATAAATGGTCGTCAACTGGCGCGCCACGCCCGTGGGCATGGCCCCTTCAATAGACATGTTATAGCCAAATTGATTATCGACCGGCCAGTTAAACGCCATCAGCGAAATGGTGGCGGACGACGAATCGACCCAGGCGGCGACGTTGGCCCACAGGGGTTCATCTTTAGAGGTCACGGGGGTATTGGCGACAATCATCATGCCTTCGCCGGGACGCGCAACCACTTTGAGCGCCTTGCCGCTGAACCCATCGACATCAGGCGAGACGGAGATAAGCCCCGTCGCGGGTTTGAAGTTTTGCGGCGCGTTAAGCGTGAATTGTGATGTCAGTCTGGCCGAATTTTCAAACGTATATAGCGCCAGATTGGGGTTTGGAGTTGGCGACGGCGTCGGCGTTTGCGTCGGCGGCCCCGGGGTTGGCGTTGGAGTAGCGACCAGCGTCGGCATGGGCGTCGGAGTTGGCGTCGGCGTAAAAGTTGGGCTCGGGACCGGCGTCGGCGTTCGCTGTGGAAACTTGCTGCGCACGATGCCAATATAGTCAATCGAGAAGCTCGACGCCCGAATAAAGCCGGGGTCAATGCGCAAGGTTTCAATCACTTTGGTTTGGTCAAACAGGTCGCTGTAATTCAGCGTGACGGTCTGATAACCGAAGGCGTTGAACCCGGTAATGGCTTTGGGGCCGACAAAGGAGCCTTGGTCGGTGATGAACGAAACGTCGATGGGCGCGACCGGGGTCATAAAAAAGCGCATCACCATCTCGAATTGAGAAAACGTGTCGAAATTCAAGCCCGAGCGAAACAGGATTGGATCATTGCCGGTAACGGTCCCTTCTAAAAAGCCGTTGCTGACTGCAAGGTTTGAAATATGTTGAAAGGCGCGCCATCCCTCAAAGTCATTGGGCGTATTGAATTCCCAAATGTGGCTGACGTCGGCGCCGACTTCTAAATCGACCGAGTCATGCACGGTCACTGCGCCGTCGGTCAGGGTAAAATTCACTTGAAATTGCTGGCGAAACTGATTGAGTTTTGGGGTAAAGCGAAAGCGTCCAGTGTTGCGGTCAAACGTGCTATTCAAGGGCAGCCCGGTTGCGCTGAGGTCCAAGATTTCTAAATCAGGGTCTGACGCGAACGCAAGCAAATTAAAGGTATCGCCCGCTTGAACGTTGTGTTTTCCTTCGGGGTTGAGTGAAAGTTGCGGCGAACGGTTGACGTTGTTGATCTGAAGAATGCGCGTTTGGCTGACGCTTTGGGTTCCATCGGTGACGGAAATTACAATGGTAGCGCCGCCCGCTTGAAAATAGTCGGGCTGAAACAAAAACTCGCCCGTATCCGTCGCTAAATGCAAATTGGCGACCGCAGGGGTCACGCTAAAGACGAGAGTATTGTCGATGTCTGGATCAATCGCGACCGCTTCAAACTGGACTGAAGCGCCTTCATTAACGGAAAGAGTGTTCGCAAAACTGATTTGCAACTCAGGCGGGCGGTTGTTGTCTTTCACCTGAATGGTCGCCGTCTTCGAGACGCGGTCGATCAGGTTGTCGGCGCTAAACTCAACGGTGTAGGTCGCGGCTTGAATGAAATTGGGCAAAAAGCGGTAGACGCCGGTCTGGGCGTTTAACCGGGCGTTTGGAATCGTCGGCGAAACAAAAAAGACGTACGGCTGCGACGATGCGCCGCCAGTGGCTTCGAGCTGAAAGGTGACGGGTTCGTTCTCGAACACCGCCGCGAACGTCGCGGGGAGAATGGTCATCGCAGGCGTTGACGGAACCACAACCAGTTGCGCAGGTGCAGACAGGTCGTCCAACAGCGCCGAATCCAGACGCAGGTCTTCCGCTGCGGCGCTATAGGCAAACGCCGCCAGGCATGACAATACACATAGAGAAAACACCAGCCGTTTTGTCATCTGGCCTCAGTTAAAATTACGCTTTACGGATTGCCGCATCTTGCTCGATTGCACAGAACGCCCATACAAACAGAGTGATGGCAATCGCTCTATCTATAGTATAATCGCAATTTCTTCACCAAACCTTTAGCAAAGAATGAGTTAGAGGGCGGGCTGCCGGCCTTTTGGGGTTGTATTTCGATAGGCTGAATCGTGTCTAGCGCTGCTGTAAGAGAGGCAAGGGCGGATAGGTTTTTTTAATCATCGCATTTTTGGGGGAAATGAATTCGCTCATTTTTCCTGATCCCCCCTAGCCCAATGTCATTGACTTAAGACTTTTAGCCCCCCTTTTTAAGGGGGGACGGCGCTGAAAGCGCCAGGGGGGATTCGGGCGCAACACGTTGCGCCCCTACAAGGCTGATATTTTTGATTTCGTTGCATCAGGGCCTGAAAGCCCGCACTGAAGCCAATGTCATTGACTTAAGACTTTTAGCCCCCCTTTTTAAGGGGGGACGGCGCTGAAAGCGCCAGGGGGGATTCGGGCGCAACGTGTTGCGCCCCTACA